>CAYPAM010000049.1:0-11361 GCA_964408715.1 uncultured Lachnobacterium sp. | reverse complement strand
CGCCTTCAGATTAAATCTGACTTAGATGGCGTAACAGCAGAGCAGGTAGCTTCATTAGTTATCGCATACGAACCAATCTGGGCTATTGGAACCGGCAAGACAGCTACTTCTGATCAGGCAGAAGAAGTATGTGCAGCAATCCGTGAGTGCATCAAAGAGATGTACGACGAAGCAACAGCAGAAGCAGTTCGTATTCAGTACGGCGGTTCTGTAAACGCTGGTAACGCAGCAGAACTCTTTGCAAAAGCAAACATCGACGGAGGACTTGTTGGTGGAGCCTCTCTTAAGGCAGAGTTCGGTAAAATTGTAAATTATTAATTCCTTAGCGGAGCGTTTCTTGCGTCATAGGAATTTCCTATGACGCAAGAAAAAAGCGGTTACACTTGGTGTAGCCGCATTTTTTGTGAAAAACAGTTATTCTTGATTTGAGTTCTCTTCATCCATATTCTCAATCGCAAATTCCAAACATTGAATAATTACCTTGTTGAGAGAGGAATTTTTGTTTTTTGCAACGTCTTCTAATGTATCTACAATCTCTGTTGGGAGTCGGAATGTCTTATTTACGTAGTCGTTGTACTCCTTCTTTATCACTAGCATAGCGCAACCTCCTTATGTATTCATAATATAAGTATCCAAGCAAGAATTATAGATTACAAATACATGATAAATATAATATAAATATCTTGCAAAAAAGGAAGAAATGGGGGTATAATTGTAAAAAGATATTGTACAAAGGGGAGGAAAAGGGTTGTTACACATTGCATCTCTTTCAGAGGGATTAGAAGTATTTAAGGCATTGGGGTCAGACATTCGGGTTGAGATTCTCAATATCTTAATGGAGGATAATAAAATAGGAATGAACGAGCTGGCGGCGCGTTTAGAGATTACGAATGGTGCGCTGACCGGTCATATGAAGAAGCTGGAAGGTTGTGGATTGATTTCTATGTCTAACGAAATGGGGCGCCACGGCAACCAGAAGATATATACGGTGCATCTGGACAAAATCCTTATCGACCTGCAAAAGGAAACAGAGGAAATCAATGTGTATAGCACAGAGCTGTCCGTAGGCCATTATTCAAATTATCAGATTTCACCAGCCTGTGGACTGGCATCCGAAGAAAAGCTTATCGGTGTTATTGATGATGGGCGGTATTTTGGGCATCCGGAGCGGTATGATGCGCAGATGCTTTGGTTTCATAAGGGATATGTAGAGTACAATCTGCCGAATTTTATTCCCTCCTCGCATTGTATTACACAGATTAGTGTATCGCTGGAACTAGGCTCTGGAGCAGCAGAGAAGAGTAACCTAAGACCATCCAATATTGGATTCTATCTCAACAATGTGTATATCGGAGGATGGGTATCTCCGGGAATTATCGGTTCGGAACGTGGACTCTACACACCGGAGTGGTGGAATGAGGAATGGAATCAGTATGGTTTGCTTAAAATGCTTGTTATCAATCGAGATGGTGTGTTTATTGATGGCCTGAAAATATCAGATATCAGCATCGATATGTTGCATTTGAACTATAATAGTGATATTCGATTAAAGCTGGTAGTTGATGATAGTACCGAGGCGGCTGGCGGGCTTGCGATATTCGGAAAGGCATTTGGCAATTACGGACAAGGAATCAAAGTGAATATTAATCACGAATTGATAGAGTAAGAATAGAATGCGTGTACTTAGTGGGAGCTGTTTCCAATAGGAAATGGCTTCTTTTTTGCGCTCAACTAGGTGTTTGCATATTCATGCAAGATATATTATAATATATATTGGTTTTTTATGGGTAGAAAAACACTTAAGAGGAGTATATATGAACAAAAGACGCATAGGATATGCGAGTATGGCTTTCATCTTAATATTATGCTTTGTTCTCGATGGGATATTGGCAGGTTCCATTTCGTTTGATGGATTTGCAATCGGTGACATAGTCGTAGGGGGAGAAGCAGTTTCCAATCAGGGAGATACAGATAGTGAAAGCGAATTAGAAAAAGAATATATGAATCCAGAAGACCTAGAGCCAGTCAAGGATGAGACGAAGCAAGTCATAAATGACATGTCGAAGGCATTTGAGATTCTTTTAGAGCGTGGAACGAAGGCGTTTTATGAGGGATATCCAGTTGAGTATGCCTTTTTACATTGGGTGAATAAAAACTTCGGAGATGATGTAATACTGGACTTAGCCTACCGTTTATACGAAGGATATGACAATACCGCACTTTGGTACAGCGAGACGGGAAACACGATGCATGTGTTGTGGCTACAGTATTGTAAGGATTTGCAGTTTGCGACCTATTACCTGGAAAATGTCCAGTGGATAGAATGTGCAGAGGATACGATAACAATTGATTTTACAGGAGATATCAATCTGGCAGATGATTGGTACACAATGGAGGCTGCGGCAACCAAGGCAAATGGAATCTATGACTGCATTGATACGGAGATTACGAAGGAGCTGCAGTCAGCGGATATTTCGGTTATCAACAATGAATATGTCATAAGCGACAGAGGGGAAGCGATTGCCGGCAAGGCGTATACCTTCCGGGCAAAGACCTCGAATGTGGCTTACCTGGATGTATTTGGCGCAGACGTAGCAAATCTTGCCAATAATCACTCCTATGACTTTGGTGCAGAAGCACTGTTGGATACCATAGAAACACTGGAGAATGCAGGAATCACGACGATGGGCGCGGGTGCGAACATCAAGGAAGCCAGCGAGATTATGTACTTTGTGGCAAATGGGAAGAAGATTGCACTTGTATCTGCAACGCAGATTGAGCGAAACTCAAATTATACCAAGGAAGCAACGGAGACTAGTGCGGGTGTGCTAAAGACGAAGGACCCAACACGATATGAAGCGGTCATTCGCGAGGCGGCAGCAAATAGCGATTATGTCATTGCAAATGTGCACTGGGGTATTGAAGGCAAATACGCTTATGCCAACGAACAGCGAAAGCTGGCGCAGGGCTTCGTAGAGGCAGGTGCGGACGTGATTATCGGTGGTCATCCACACAGATTGCAGGGCGTGGGATATATAGAGGATGTCCCGGTTCTGTATAGCCTAGGCAATTTCTGGTTCTCGACAGGAACTCTCTATACGATGATTGCGCAGGTGCAGATTGATGCAGATGGAGAAATTGCTGTGCGTGCAATTCCATGTATGCAAAAGGATTTGACGACCGCTTTGCTTTCGGAAGAGGAATCGGATGCGTTCTATAAGTTTATGGCGGATTTGTCTACGGATGTGGTGATTGATAGGGATGGATATTTTTACAATACCGCGGACGGACAGAACGCAAGCTTAAAGGATGGGTTGAATTACCAGTCCGGTAAGCGTTATGGTACATACAATGGCAATTATGATTTGGAAGGACGTGCCATTGATATTGTAGGTAATCTTCGCTAGTAAGAATCTTAGAAAATGTGTTAACTTTGTCACAATCTCCACTTGGAATATATTGCTAAATCATGTATTATGTAATTCGTGAGTAATTTATTTATGTGGAAAGTGCTTTAAAGAAAATTATTAAAAGGTGCAAAATGCGCCTGGAAAAGAGGAAATAGAAAATGAGCAAAAAACCAGTTGTATTAATGGTTCTTGATGGTTATGGATTGAATGATAATCCAGAAGGCAATGCAATCGCAATGGCACAGACTCCAGTGATGGATAAGCTGATGGCAGAATGCCCATTCGTAAAGGGTAACGCTTCCGGTCTTGCAGTAGGTCTTCCGGATGGACAGATGGGTAACTCTGAAGTAGGACATATGAATATTGGCGCTGGCCGCATTATTTATCAGGACCTTACAAGAATTACAAAAGAAATCAATGATGGAACATTTTTTGAGAATAAAGCACTTCTTGCTGCAATGGAAAACTGCAAGAAGAACAATTCCGACCTTCATCTTTGGGGACTTCTCTCAGATGGTGGCGTTCACAGTCACAACACCCATGTATATGGTATCTTAGAGATGGCAAAGAAAAATGGCGTAGAGAATGTATACGTTCACTGCTTCTTAGATGGACGTGATACACCTCCGGCATCCGCAAAAGGCTTTGTTGCTGAATTAGAAGAGAAAATGGCTGAAATCGGCGTTGGAAAGGTGGCTTCCCTTTCTGGACGATACTACGCAATGGACCGTGATAACAACTGGGATAGAGTAGAAAAAGCGTACAACGCACTGGTAGCAGGCGAAGGCGTACAGGAAACAGACGCTGTAGAAGCTATGCAGAAGTCTTATGATAACGGCGTAACAGACGAATTCGTGCTTCCAACCGTTATTACAGAAAACGGCGCACCACGCGCTATTGTAAAAGCAAATGACTCTGTTATCTTCTTCAACTTCCGTCCGGACCGTGCGCGTGAGATGACAAGAGCCTTCTGTGATGATGCATTTACAGGCTTTGAAAGAAAGACAGGCTTCCTTCCACTTACTTTCGTATGCTTCAAGGATTATGATGAAACAATTCCTAACAAAACAATCGCTTTTGAGAAGGAATCTATCACAAATACACTTGGTGAATATCTTGCAAAATGTGGCAAGAAGCAGCTTCGTCTTGCTGAGACAGAGAAGTACGCACATGTAACCTTCTTCTTCAATGGTGGTATCGAAGAGCCAAACGTAGAAGAAGCTCGTATTCTTGTAAACTCTCCAAAGGAAGTTGCAACCTATGACTTAAAGCCGGAAATGAGTGCTCCAGAGGTAGGTGTTGACCTTGTAGAAGCAATCAAATCTGATAAGTATGATGTCATTATCATCAACTTTGCTAACCCAGATATGGTAGGTCATACAGGCGTGATTCCTGCAGCAGTTGCAGCAGTAGAACGTGTAGACAGCCTTGTTGGTGATGCAGTAGAAGCCGTGAAAGAGGTTGGCGGCGTAATGTTCATCTGTGCGGACCACGGCAATGCAGAGAAGATGGTTGACTATGAAACAGGCAAGCCACATACAGCTCACACCACAAACCCGGTGCCATTCATCCTTGTAAATGGCGAAGCAGACTGGAAGCTTTGTGAGGGCGGATGTCTTGCTGATATTGCACCAACACTCCTTGAAATCATGGGCTTAGAACAGCCGGCGGAGATGACAGGAAAATCACTTCTTGTGAAATAATAGGAAGGGTGATGTGTTCTTTAGAATGCATAGAATGCATAGATAGTATGGCTATCTATATGCTTATGGGCGTAGAGAAGAAGTTTTCTCTACGCCCAAGTTTATTCAGTCACACAAAGTATGAAGTTTTCTCGAGTTATCAGACATTCTTATTCTATCTCAGAAATACGTTTCTCCATCATTTCAGGATTTGAGGCTTCAATAACAGCAGTATGTCTGCTAATAATGCCCTCTTTGTATAGGTTAAAGATGCTTGTGTCCAGTGATATCATCTGACAGGATTGAGAGGAGTAGATAAGTCCGTCAATCTGGTGCGTCTTACGTTCGCGAATAAGATTGCGAATCGCAGGAGTAAGAATCATGATTTCAAAGGCTGGAACCAAGCTGCCGTCAAGAGCAGGTAATAGCTTCTGGCTGATAACTGCCTGAAGGACAGAGGCAAGCTGAATACAAATCTGTTGCTGCTGAGAAGCAGGGAATGCATCTACAATACGGTCAATGGTGTTAGAAGCACCAATGGTGTGTAAGGATGAGAAAATCAGGTGTCCTGTTTCTGCGGCGGTAACAGCAGTATTGATGGTTTCATAATCACGCATCTCTCCTAGAAGGATAACGTCCGGACTCTGGCGGAGTGCAGAACGAAGTGCGGTGATGTAGCTTACGGTATCAGTGGTAACCTCACGCTGAGATACTATGGATTTTTCGTGCTTATGAAGAAATTCCAGAGGATCTTCCAGAGTGATGATGTGTTCCTCACGTTCATGGTTGATCTTGTCAATGATGCAGGCGAGAGTAGTGGATTTACCACTTCCGGCAGGACCTGTAACGAGTACCATGCCATGCTTGGCATTGGCAAGCTCCATAACAATTTCTGGGATACGAAGGTCATCTGGCTGTGGAAGGGTAAAGGCAATTACTCGAATCACGGCTGAGTAAGAGCCACGCTGCTTGAAGGCACTTACACGATATCTTGATACACCTGGAATGGCAAAAGAAAAGTCATCATCGCCAGTAGCTTCGAAATCATTGATAGAGCGTTCTGCCAGTGTATAGATTCCTGTGATGAATTCCTGAGTTTCAGCAGGTAGAAGCTTGATTTCATTCAAGGTCTGCATTTTGCCATGCCTTTTGTATGTGAGTGGGCGTCCTGTAATGATGAAGATGTCTGATGCCTCATTTGCAGTTGCTTCTGATAATAGTTTCTGTACATCCATGTTAGTATTCCTCTTTCTCTTGTTGATAGTATGATTTGATTTGCTGCGCGTATTCCGTTGTTTGCTGGTACTCTGCGTAGGCGCTTAGCATTGATAATGTACAAACGGCAGTAATGCATAGCATGGTAAATACCAGAATGATGGTTGCAATACCAAAGCGATAGAGTCGTTTGTGTGTCTTTTTCGTAGCTTGTATCATGGCGTGTCTACCTCCTGCGTAACTGTGTAACAGCAGTTTTCAATGCTGTAGACAAGGTCTTTTCCAACCTCATAAAAATGAATGGATATCGTGTCGCTGCCGGTAGATTCTACCAGCATATAGTACGCCCCGGTTTCACGATTGCAAAAAGTCCCATCCTCGCTTAGATAAACAAGAATCTGATGATTGACCAGAATACTGTTCGCGTAGTTCTTTGAGATGTCGTCTAAGGAGCCATCGCCATTGCGATAGTATTCAGCGGCCTCGCTACAGGTGTTGACGGCCTGCTTTAGCAGTGCAGACTGCTCCTGATAGAGATGAGCCTTGGTCAGTAGCTGTAGGATGACGGCACTTAGGATGAAAAAGAACAAGGTATTTAGGAGCAATTCAGGTAGATATGTTCGGAAATTTGCTCTTAACATAGAATTGCCTCCTTATATGATGACGTTTAAAACTGGCACAACAAATGCAAAAAGAATAAGACCAATAAAAATGGATAAAATAACAATTAACAACGGTTCAAGCACAGTTATGATGCGTCGCATCATGCGGTCGCTTGCTTCCTCGTAGGCTTGACTGATGCGCTGCATCGCGGCGACCATGGAACCGGTTTTTGCGCCGATGATAAGCAAGCCGGAGTATACACGAGAGAAGATGCCTGCATGTATCACAGCTTCGACGAATGTTTCGCCATGGCGGATACGAAGCTTGCAATTGTCAATTTTGTCCAACATGTATGGGTTATCAATCAGACCTTCTGCAAGCTCGAGACTGCGGTCAGTATCAAGACCACTTGCAAGAGCCAGATGCATACAGTTTGCAAAATGGCCTGTGGCGATAGACATAGATAAGCCTTTTCCCTGAAAGATAATTTTGCCAAGGGCAGTCTTGTATAGAACAACATTTATGCCCGCAAGGACGAGAAGGACGATTACAAAGAAAAGCGCGTATTTGTTCAGTATATTGCTAATCTGCATAAGAACAAGCCCCATGCCGGTAAGCTCACCGATTAATTCTTCATAGATGCGGGAAAAAACAGGAACAATCTGTGTTAGAACAAGTCCAAGGACAATAATCATCAGAAAAGTCATGATGATTGGATAAATGAGTGCATGACGAATACTCACGCGGATTTCTGCTTCGCGCTCGTAATAAGAGGTTAAGGAGTCTAGTACTTCCTCCAGGCGACCAGTTTCTTCGCCAAGATGAACCATCTGGACCATATAGGCTGGAAAAGCGCCGGTGGCTGCAATTGCAGCATAAAGGGATGCACCTTGCTCCATTGGTGCATAGACAGTATTGTATAAAGCAGATAACTTGTCATCCAATGCCTCATCTCGTAGAACGGCGATTCCATAGTGAATTGGAAGTCCGGCTCTTACGACCATACTCATCTGGTGGCAGAAGATGGAAATCTCGGCGTCGCCTAATAATTTGTTGTTATGAATCCCATTTATCCCCATAGTAAAACTCCCCTTAAGTTACTGCCTATATTATAAAGGAAAATAAAGTAAAATAAAACTCAAAATTAACAAAAAGTACAAATAAAAAATGGTTGAAAATGTAAAAATGGTGTGGTATACTTACGAGAGTTATGAGTTTTGAACATAGGAGGTGCGAACCGTGGCAATTTTAAAGACAATTTTGACTATTTTGTTTATTATAATCAGTCTTGTTATTACAGTAGTTGTATTAATGCAGGAAGGAAAGCAGGCAGGCCTTGGAGCTATCGCCGGTGCTGCAGATACATACTGGGGCAAAAACAAAGGCCGTTCAATGGAAGGTATGTTAGCTAAGATTACAAAAATCTGTGTAGTGATTTTCATCTTGTTAGCAATCGTATTGAACTTAGGAATTTGGGGATAATGCTAATGCAAAAGACTGTCTTTATAGACAGTCTTTTTTGACGTCATAGGAAATTCCTATGACGCAAAAAACGCTCCGCTAAGGATGCGCACCTCGCGGAGAGGAATTTAATTGCTGCGCAATACCGCTCGGGCGCGGAGAATCTCGCATGCGAGATTCTTTGTTCCATCATAGGCATTTCCTATGACGCAAAAGCACTTCGCAGGAAACGCGAATAAGCAGGAGACGTAAATGAATCAAGATAATTATATTAGAAGAAAAAAAGTAGTTTACAATTTAATCTGTGACGACATGTATGTGCCAATGAAAATCAAAGAGCTGGCGATTGTCCTGAATGTCAAGAAGGAAGAACGCCCAGAGCTTGAGCAGATATTGTCAGAGCTTATGGCAGAGGGCAAGATTACCCTGTCGAAGCGTGGCAAATACACAAAGTCAGAAGAAAAGCAGGTGATTGGTACATTTACAGCGCATGCAAAAGGCTTTGGTTTTGTGACCATCGAAGGTGAGGAAGAGGATATTTTTATCCCTGAATCCAAGGTGGGAGATGCTATGCACATGGATACCGTTCAGGTGGTGGTATCACCACATGCAACAGGACGCCGCAAGGAGGGTGTGATTGTCAAGGTCTTAGAGCGTGGCATGAAACAGATTGTCTGCACCTATGAGCAGAGCAAAAGCTTTGGCTTTGCCGTGCCGGACAACCCTAGATTCAATCAGGATATTTTTATCCCATTGGAGAAATCAAAGGGAGCAGTCAAGGGACACAAGGTAGTGGTTGAGATTACCAAGTATGCGAAGCCGGGCAAATCACCAGAGGGCAAGGTTGTGGAAATCCTAGGACACATCAATGACCCAGGTACAGATATTCTGTCGATTGTGCGTGCGTATGATTTGCCGGTGGAATTTTCCGAGAAGATTATGCATCAGGTTGAGAATGTGGCGAAAGAAGTGTCAACAGCAGATATGGCAGGGCGCATGGACCTTCGCGATGTGGTCATGGTAACCATTGATGGCGAGGATGCCAAGGACTTAGACGATGCAGTATCGCTGAGAATGGATGGTGAGAACTATATCCTAGGCGTGCATATTGCCGACGTAACCAATTACGTGCAGGAGAAGAGCGCACTGGATGTGGAAGCCTTAAAGCGTGGCACCTCGGTGTATCTGGTAGACCGTGTAATTCCAATGCTTCCACACGCTTTGTCGAACGGAATCTGTTCGCTAAATGCCGGGGAAAACCGCCTCGCGCTGAGTTGTATTATGACCATCAACCCAAAGGGGGAGGTCATTGACCATACCATTGCAGAGACAGTCATCAGGGTCAACACGCGTATGAGTTATACAAGCGTGAAGAAAATCCTTGAAGAAGGGGACGAGGAAGAGATTGCAAAATACCGTGAGCTTGTTCCAATGTTTGAATTGATGCGGGATTTGGCAGCGATTCTTCGTAAGAAACGCATGAGCCGCGGCTCGATAGATTTTGATTTTCCGGAAACCAAGGTTATCCTCGATGAAAAGGGCAAACCGGTGGAAATCAAGCCATACGATAGAAATGTTGCAACCAAGATTATCGAAGATTTCATGCTGATTGCAAATGAAACGGTTGCTGCAGATTATTTCTGGCAGGAGCTTCCATTCGTATATCGTACCCATGACAATCCGGATGCAGACAAAATCCAAAGACTTGCAACCTTTATCAATAATTTTGGATATATGCTCCATATTGGCTCGGACGAGGTGCATCCAAAGGAGCTCCAGAAGCTTCTCATGAAGATTGATGGAACACCAGAAGAAGCGCTGATTAGCAGATTGACGCTTCGTTCTATGAAGCAGGCGAGGTATACGACCGTGAATTCGGGACATTTTGGCTTGGCGGCAAATTATTATTGCCACTTTACCTCCCCGATTCGACGATATCCGGATTTGCAGATTCATAGAATTATCAAGGAAAATCTGCGTGGTCGCATGAATGAAAAGCGCATCGCGCATTATGAGGCAATATTAAATGATGTTGCAAAGCATTCCAGTGAGATGGAACGACGCGCCGAGGAAGCAGAACGCGAGACCGTGAAGCTGAAGAAGGTGGAATATATGGAAGACCATATCGGCGAAATCTTCGAGGGTGTTATCTCCGGTGTCATGGAGTGGGGTATTTTCGTAGAGCTTCCAACAACCGTAGAAGGTCTGGTGCGCGTGGCTGACATGGAGGATGATTTCTATCATTTCGTGGAAGAAACTTATGAAATGGTTGGAGAACGCACCGGAAAGACCTATAAGCTCGGGCAGAAGGTCAAGGTGTGTGTCGAAGGAACAGATCGCATGACAAGAACGATTGATTTTTCGCTGGTGGATGAGCTGGAGATTGCAATTTAGTGAAAAATGATATATGATAAACCAAGTGACTGTGAAAGGAGGATGCCACATGGAAAAAGGTGCCAAGAAATTAATCGCCAACAACAAAAAAGTGTACCATGAATATTTCTTAGAAGAAATCATTGAGGCTGGCATCGCCCTTCATGGAACAGAGGTCAAATCAATTCGTATGGGTAAGTGCTCTATCAAGGAATCCTTCATTCGTATTGAGAAGGATGGAGAGGTGTATATCTATGGAATGCATATCAGTCCATATGAAAAGGGAAATATCTTCAACAAAGATCCGCTTCGTCCAAAGAAGCTGCTTCTTCACAAGAAGGAGATACAGAAGCTGATTGGGAAGATTGCACAGCAGGGCTACACAATCGTGCCTGTTGAGGTATACTTAAGTAAGGGACTTGTGAAGGTGCAAATTGCTCTTGCCAAAGGCAAGAAGCTATACGACAAGCGTCAGGATATCGCGAAGAAGGACCAGAAACGCGAGGCGCAAAGAGACTTCAAGGTCAACATGCGAGCATAGGCTTGCAGTTGAAGATGCCGGTAGATGGATACCGGTTTGCGATATAAAGCAATGCTGATGCATATGCATCAGCTTG
>CAYPAM010000048.1:0-11405 GCA_964408715.1 uncultured Lachnobacterium sp. | reverse complement strand
AAAATCATCCAGCATCTCGATAAACAGCTCCTTCATATCCATGTGGAACAGATTGTCCGGAATGCCGCTAATCATGTATTCCTTTCCACCAAAGCTTTCTACCACATAACCCATTGCTTCTATCTGCCTGCGGTATTTCTCCAGCATCAGGACTTCATTGGAATCCAGGCTCAAAATAATTGGCGGACTGATTGCCTGAGAAGTAAATTCCTTCTCTTTAAGACGTGCCATGGTGCGCTCGTATAATACCTTTTCGTGTGCGGCATGCTGGTCGATGATAAACAGCTTGTCTTCGAATTCAACCAGCCAGTAGGTCTTAAAAAGCTGTCCTATGATGCGGTGGTTCTTCTTCGCATCCTGAGTGAGAAATTCACTATTTAAAGAATCTAAAGTGATATTCTCGTATTTTGTACCATAAGCAGAAGCTTCTCCAACATGATTATAGCTTGTCGAATGAAAACTGGAACCTGAGTGAAAACGCTCCGGATACTTGATTTCATATGGACTATCCTTGCTTACTGCCTCGCGAATTTCATTCAGACGACGTGTTTCAAAAGGTTCAGGAATCGCTTCCTTGTATTCGTGTACAACCGGCACAGCTTTCTTTTCTTCGCCAACAGGCACCTCCGGAATCATCTCTTTATGAGACAATACCTTATACAAGCCGTCGCAAAGAAGCTGATATACTTCGGTGTTATTATCAAATCGCAGCTCCATCTTGGTTGGGTGTACGTTTACATCCAGACTTTCGCCCTTAAATTCAAAATATAATACGCAAAATGGATATTGATGCTGCATGAGAAAACTCTTGTATGCCTCTTCAATGGCTTTGGACAGCAAGTTGCTCTTTATGTAACGGCCATTGATAAAATAGACTTCAAAATTACGATTTCCTCTCGTGATTACTGGTTTTCCAATATATCCGGTTACAGAAAAAAGCTCATTTTCCAAGTTGACAGGAAGCAATGCGGAAGAAATATCTCGTCCGAATACATGATAGATCAAGTCCTTTACATTGCCACTTCCTGAGGTATGAAGCTTGGTTTGATTATTCTGGATAAACTTAAACGAAATATCCGGATGCGAAAGTGCCAGCTTCACCACCATATCCGCGATATAGGCGCCTTCTGTTTGTGCAGACTTTAAGAATTTCTTACGCGCCGGTGTATTGTAAAACAAATCCTTAATCAAGAATGTCGTGCCGTCTGGCGCTCCAATCTCTTCTAAGGCAATCTCCTTTGAGCCTTCAATCTGATAACGCACTCCGGTAAGAGAATCCGGTGTTTTGGTAATCAGCTCCACTCTGGATACTGCAGCAATACTTGATAAAGCTTCTCCACGGAAGCCTAACGAAGATACACATAATAAATCCTCGACGTTTCGGATTTTGCTGGTGGAATGACGCAAAAACGCCAGTGGAACCTCAGACTTCTCAATACCGCATCCGTTATCTGAGATACGGATAAAGCTGATTCCACCTTCTTTAATCTCTATGGTGATTGCAGTCGCTTTCGCATCAATGGCGTTCTCCACCAATTCTTTTACAACGGAGGCTGGTCGTTCAACCACCTCTCCTGCCGCAATCTTATCAATTGTATCCTGACTAAGAAGTTCTATTTTTGGCATATGTATGCTCCTTTATATTTTCACAATGGTTAGAAGTTATTTAATTTCCCCAGCGATTCTTAACCTTGTTCTGCAACTCATACAGTTTATTCAATGCGTCGAGCGGTGTCATATTTCCAATATCTACGCTGCGAAGCTCTGCTATGATATCATCATCGCTGACGGTATCAAAGAGTGACATCTGAGATAGGTCTACTTCATCTAAATGCTCTTTCTTGCGTCTTTTTGCAGATGTATCCACTGAGATGTTACGTACAATCTCAGTAATGTCGTTATTAATCAGCTCGTTTACGATTTCCTTAGCACGTTCAATCACGGTGTCTGGCAGTCCTGCAAGCTTGGCAACCTGTATACCATAGCTTCGGTCGGCACCGCCTTTTATGATTTTGCGGAGGAAAACGATATCATCGCCTTTTTCTTTTACGGCGATACAATAGTTGTTTACGCCGTTTAGCTTGCCCTCCAGTTCAGTTAATTCGTGATAATGTGTGGCAAAAAGAGTCTTCGCACCAATCAATTTGGTGTTGCTGATATGCTCAACTACTGCCCATGCAATACTAAGACCATCAAAGGTACTTGTTCCACGTCCGATTTCATCCAAGATCAGCAATGAATTCGAGGTTGCATTACGCAAAATATTCGCCACTTCGTTCATTTCCACCATGAAGGTACTCTGCCCGGAGGCAAGGTCATCGGATGCACCTACTCGTGTGAAAATGCGGTCTACAATACCGATATTTGCAGAGGATGCCGGAACAAAGCTTCCTATCTGAGCCATTAGTACAATGAGTGCAGTCTGGCGCATATAGGTGGATTTACCAGCCATGTTTGGTCCGGTAATAATCGCAATACGATTGTTGTGATTATCCAGATAGGTGTCATTATCGATGAACATGTCATTGGTAATCATCTGCTCTACAACCGGGTGACGGCCATTCTTGATATCAAGGACTCCACTTTCGTTGATTTTTGGCTTGCAATAATTATTACGGCTTGCCACAAGTGCAAGGGAGGCAAATACGTCAATCTGTGCAATTGCCTTTGCTGTCTTTTGGATACGGCCGACATTTTCGCCAATATGGTCTCGAACCGCCTTAAACAGTTCATATTCCAGAGAGGTCAAGCGATCCTCGGAACCTAAGATAGTATCCTCTAATTCCTTAAGCTCTGGCGTAATGTAACGCTCTGCGCCTGTCAATGTCTGTTTGCGAATGTAATAATCCGGAACCATATCCTTGAACGAATTGGTTACTTCCAGATAATAGCCAAATACCTTGTTGTATTTGATTCGAAGGTTCTTGATGCCAGTCTTTTCACGTTCTTCGGCTTCTAGCTGTGCCAGCCAGCTCTTTCCCTCTGTCTTGGCAAGACGAAGACGGTCGACCTCTTCGTTATAGCCATCTTTGATGATATCGCCATCTCGCGAAGAGATTGGTGGCTCTTCTTGAATGGAATCGCACAAAAGCTGATATAAATCACGTAAGTCATCGAAATTGTCACGGATTTCATTGACTAACTCTCCTGATAGGTCACTTAATAGCATTGAAATAGCCGGAAGCATCTCAAGCGAATTGCGAAAAGCAATCAAATCTCTAGGATTCGCTGTCTGATAAGTGATTCTTGTAATCAAGCGCTCCAAGTCATAGATTGGATTTAAGTATTCGCGCAATTCCTCTCTTGTGATTTCATTTTTATTCAAAACGGTAATGAAATCCTGTCGTTTTAAAATCTCTGCTTTATCGATAAGCGGCTGTTCTACATAAGAGCGCAACAGTCGTGCACCCATAGCAGTTCTGGTTTTATCCAATACCCAAAGCAGGGAGCCGCGCTTTTGTTTTTCACGCAGGGTCTCTACCAATTCCAGATTGCGACGTGAGGAGCTGTCGATAATCATGTATTTTCCAATCGAATATGGATGAATCGCCAGAATATTGCTAAGCGAATTCTTCTGTGTCTCGTATAAATATTTCAGTAATGCACCGGATGCTAATACGCCGCTGTCATAATCCGCAAGTCCAAGTCCTTCAAGTGTGTGAATCTTGAAATGTGAAAGCAGTGTTTCCCTTGCAAGCTCATCACCAAAATACCAGGAATCAAGCGCTGTTACGGCCATTCCAAGACGTTCCCTCATATCCGTCACATCTATGCCACTCATATAAAAGGCTTCGTTACAGATGATTTCGGATGGAGAGAATTTGTTTAACTCATCTAAAAGCTTACGTTCCGAATCCACCTCTGTTACAAGGAATTCTCCTGTTGTAACGTCTGCAATGGATATGCCGTATTTATCAACGCCATAAACAATACACATGATGTAGTTATTCTTCGTCTCATCCAGCGAGTGCATATCAATATTAGTGCCAGGAGTTGCAATACGAATAACCTCTCGTTTTACTATACCCTTTGCGGTGCTAGGGTCCTCCATCTGCTCACAAATCGCTACTTTATAGCCCTTTTGTACCAGACGGTTCAAATATGTATCTGCAGCATGAAATGGAACTCCACACATAGGTGCACGTTCTTCCAAGCCGCAAGCTCTTCCTGTTAATGTTAATTCCAATTCTTTTGAAACGATTTTCGCATCCTCAAAAAACATCTCATAGAAGTCGCCCAGTCTGTAGAATAAAATACAGCCCGGATATTCTTCCTTGGTCTTTAGATAATGCTGCATCATTGGTGATAGTTGTTCTGCCACTTATGTTAATCCTTTCTAGTTCGGTTTGTATTTTCGAATAATTGCTTCTGCTACCTTGATTCCATCCATTGCCGCAGAAGTGATTCCGCCCGCGAAGCCTGCACCTTCTCCACATGGATAGATGCCTTTTACCATACTTTCATACTCTTCATTACGCAAAATCCGAAGTGGTGATGAGGTTCGGCTCTCGATTCCAGACAAAATTGCATCTTTTCTGTCAAAATTCGGAAGGATATGGGCAAAATGCTGCATTCCGTTAATAAAGCTCTCTTCCATATCTTCATTTAATAGACCGCGCAGATTAGCAAACGCAGTATTTCCCTTGGTATTTGAGGCAAAATCGCCATACGCAGGTGAGGTGCGATTCGTACAGTAATCGCCAAATAACTGCTGTGGAATCTTTCCCTGTGCCAGTTCGAAGGCTTTTTCCTCCAGCATGCGCTGGTAACGCATACCCGCCAAGGCGTCTGTCCCACCGAAATCGTCACTTGTTACAGAGATAATAATCGCACTATTTGCGGTAGAGGAATTTCTTCCGGAATAGCTCATTCCATTAACAACCAGACGATTCTCCTCAGAGGAGGAATTCACAACATAGCCGCCCGGACACATGCAAAAGGAATATACGCCTCTTCCATTTGGGAAATTCGCTGTAACCTTATATGGCGAAGCCGGCATGTCCATGCTCTGTTTGCCGTATAAAGCCTCATTAATCATCTCCTGTGGATGTTCTATGCGAAATCCAACGGCGAAGTTTTTAACTTCCATCGGAAGCTGCAGGTCATAAAGTGTCTGGAAGGTATCTCTCGCACTATGTCCCAACGCCAACACCACTGCTGATGCCAAAAACTTCATTCCAGAGCTGCAGATAACCTCTTTTATCTTATGATTTTCAATCACAAAATCAGTTGCACAGGCTTCAAAATGAATCTGTACGCCTTTTTCCAGTAAATACGCGCGCATATTTGCAATTACCTGACATAGGATGTCCGTTCCAATGTGCGGCTTATTCTCGTATAGAATATGCGCTGGAGCACCAAATCTTACAAAGGTTTCCAGTACATATTGGTTACGATATGCCGGATCCTTTACCACGGTATTTAGCTTTCCGTCGGAAAATGTACCAGCACCGCCCTCACCAAACTGGACATTGGAGGAAGTGTCTAGTACACCTGTCTCCCAGAAACGAACCACATCCTTCGTGCGTTCCTCTACTGCTTTTCCTCGTTCGATTAGAATTGGATGATATCCAGCTTCCGCCAATACAAAAGCAGCAAAAAGCCCTGCCGGTCCAGCACCAATAATAAGTGGCGGATGCTCTAAAGTGGTATCTCCATGCTCCGGAAGCATGTAGGCTTTTGGTTTTACCATCGTAATAGAAGGATTCTTTGCTTTTTTTACAATGGTATCCTCATTATCGCATGACACCTGACAGGAATACACTAAGAAAAGTTCTGGTTTCTTGCGGGCATCTATGGATTTTTTTACAATTCGATATGTAAGCTTCTGGTTTTGTGGAAGCTTTAATGTTTTTCTGATTTTCTGTTCTAGGTCTGCCTCGGTATGCGTATATGGCAGCTTCAATTGCGTAATCTGAATCATAGATTCCCTCATGTATATGTTACTTTTTACTTACCGCTTGTCCGGCTATATAGCCTGTTGCCCACGCAAAATGCAGATTGTAGCCACCGCATATGCCGTCAACATCAAGAAGCTCTCCTGTAAAATAAATATTCTTTGCAAGCTTCGATTCCATGGTTGTTGGATGAATATCAGATACCGGAATACCACCTGTACAGACCTGTGCATATTCGAAATCACGATATTTATTAACCGTCACCTTAAATTCCAATAAACACTCTGCAAGGCGAAGTAAATCATGGTCCGATAGTGAAGCTGCAACGCTGTTCTTATCCAGATGCAGCTTGTCCAAAATCATATCTGTCAGCTTTTGATTGATAAGACCATTCAATAGCTTCGACAACAACTCGTTGGCATACAATTCCTTTCGGAAGGCTAACTCCTTGAGTAGCTTTTGTTTATCAAATTCTGGCACCAGATTTACACCAATCTGGACATTCGCCTTACGATACAGTCCTTTGGAAAGCAATCTGCTAATCTGAAATACAGGGATTCCAGACAACCCATAATCCGTAAATTGTAGTTCTCCGGTATCCGAAGCCACCGCATGATTATCTACATAGGCTGTTACAGTACCCTGCGCACGAACGCCTGCCACTTTCTTAAAATCAATTCCATTGCAGTAAAAACCACACAACGCTGGCAAAATCGGCTCGAAACGGTGACCAAGACTCTTGATAATATCAAATAAGCTGCCATCACTTCCAAGCTTTGGCGCCGCCAGAAGACCGGTTGCAATTATAAGCTTTTTCGCTTGATAAGTATCCTTATTTGTAACAACCATAACCTCTGATGCTTCAGTATCAATATGTGTAACCTTGGTTTCAAAGCAAATCGTTACCCCTAAACGAGACAACTCACTTTGCAACGCCGATACCACAGAAGAAGCCTGTTCGCTGTTTGGATAATAATATCCATTCTTTTCTTTTGGATAGATTCCAATCGAATAAAAGAAATCCAGACAATCCTGTACAGAAAATGCCTCTAATACATGACCTACAAAAGCAGAATCTCCCCCATAGCAATCTACAGACATAACCTGATTGGTAAAATTACACTTGCCATTGCCTGTTGCAAGAAGCTTTTTCCCGACCTTATCCAGTTTTTCTAATATTAAAACCTTACTACAGGCTCTTGCTGCTGTGATTGCAGCCATCATGCCCGACGCACCGGCTCCAATCACAATGACATCCCACAGTTTTTCCTTATTTTTGCACATAAATCACCAACTTAATTTTAATAAAAACTCAGTGTAATTTTATCATATGGGCAGGAAAGATTCAACCAATATCAGCTTGAATAACTCTCTAGAAAGCTGTAAAGTTGTTCCTCATTTTCAAAATATATTCTTTCTTCCAATTGCAGGCGAACGGCCTCCGGTAGCGTTTCCGTTTCGATTCCGGTTTCCATATAGAGAGTCTGTGATTTTATATCATAGATTTCAACATGTCCATCCGTATTCTGTGCATAAAAATAATACTTATAATACTCCTTACTGCTTGGAACTGCCTGTGAATTATCTTCTGTTGTTTGTTGCGTATTTTCTATATTGTCCGAATTCTCCTGTTTATTGTTCTGCTGTGAATCTTTATAGAATCTGATGCCAAAAAGCACCATAACCAGTACAAGAATGGACAATAAAATACAGATACTTACTTGACGTTTCATATTAATCACCCCAAATAAGTATCTGCATAATTTTTCAGCATTATTCAATTGTTGTCAAATGCGTTATAACAAATGTACCTTTTTCGCAAGTTTTACTAAAAGATGTCCTTTCGGGAATCTGCGAATCTCATCTTCGGTCAAGCCTTTTAAGAGCAATAATGAAACAGCGTATACCAAAATCGCGATTACAACGGCGATAAACAGACTAATAATATTGCTTTCGCTTACAGAGTACAGCCCCTGATATACAAAGTATGTTACGACACCCATGATTCCGGAGCAAATGGTTGGAACTAGGAAGGTCTTACGAATCTCCTGCTGATATCCAGTATTTCGAGCAATATCTATAGAGTTTAAAACGCACATAAGGAATGCAAAGAATGCATTTGCAATTACTACCGCATAGATATTCAAACGGAAGAACAACATCAGTACAATCAATAACACAACATGCGCAACAAGTGATATTGCCGCATTCCTAACCGGAATCTTCAGACGGTCAATACCCTGTAACAAGCCGTTCGACAATGTTGACATTGAATAAAATACAACCGCAATTGCGCCAATCAGCATCATGGATGTTGCCAAATCCAAGCTCTCAGTCGTACTTGGGAATAGCAACATAAAGATTGGTCTTGCCAAAACTGCTAGTCCTACACAGCAAGGCAAAGCAATTACCATAGTAAATCGCATTGCTGCATTAATCTGATTACATACTGCCTTCATATCACCTTCTGCAAAGGATGCAGACAATGCAGGCACACTGGATGCCGCCAGTGCTGAAGCAATCGAGATTGGTACATTGATTAATACTTTGTATTTTCCAGAGAATACTCCCCACCATACATCAATCTGTTCGGTCGTTGCGCCTTGTAACACGGCAATATTTTTGAATAATCCCTGGTCGATAATACCACTAATGTTGTAGATGGTAGAGCTAAGAAGCACTGGAATAATCGTAATGACAAGGATTTTCATGGTATAAGCAAAGGAATCCACCTTCACATTACGCTCGCGCTTCATCTTGCGCTTAAATACGCGCATATATATCACAAATACAAACAACACAAATAACAGTGCTGCTACTGCGCCAAGATTGGTGCCAAGCGTTCCGCCCGCTGCACCATAAGCTGCGGCGTACTTCTCCGGATTGCCCAATACTTCACCGATTTTGGTTCCGTACTGGAATAAGACATAAGCTGCCCAGATACTAACGATTGCATTTACAATCTGTTCAATAATCTGCGATACAGCACTTGGCATCATAGTTCCAAGCCCCTGGAAAAAGCCTCGCAGTACGCCAAGAACAGCAACCACAACCAATACCGGTGCAAGAATTTTAAGCGCAAATACACTCAGCGGAGTCTGCAATGCTTCCGTAAAGAATTCCGCTCCAAAATATACAATTAACGACACCGTTAATCCCGCAATAATTGCGAACAGCAATGCCCCCTTTAATACCTGATAAGCTTGTCTTCTTTGTTTTTTTGCCATACGAGCAGATACCAGCTTAGATACTGCCAGAGGAAGGCTGTAAGACGATATAATCAGCATAATATTATAGATTTCAAACGCACAGCTATAATAGTTGTTTCCAGTATCGCCAATGATATCAGTCATTGGGAGTCGATACAAAAGCCCAATAATTCGGCTGATAATTGATGCCGCTGCAAGTATGGAACCTTGTACTAAAAAATTCGAATCTTTTTTCGATGAACTCATAAAAATATGTTCCTTTTATTCATTAATTTATCTCAAAATGTTCATTTGATTTAGAATCTCTGTCTGTTTTGCTTCCATGACTGCCGCTTCTTCTTCTGTCATATGATCATAACCGAAAAGATGCAGCATACTATGGGTAATGAGAAATGCATATTCACGTTCCACGCTATGTCCATAGCTCTCTGCCTGTTCTAACACCTTTTCCACAGAGATTACAATATCCCCCAATAAAGCCTCTCCGGTATCCGGATTGAAGTCATCATTGTCCTCTTCATCCAGAAATGAGAAATCGCCAGGCGTCTCATAACTTAACATTGGAAATGATAATACATCCGTTGGACGATCAATCTGACGAAACTCTTTATTGATGGTATGTATGCCCTCGTTGTCCGTCAAGGTTAGATTTACCTCCGCTTCATAAGGAAACTGTGCATAATCCAGACAATGCTCGACAACTCGTTTGGCTAATTCCTGATATGCAAATGCAAAAGGTACTTTTACCTCTTCTTCTAAGATAAAACTCATTACAGCAATTCCTCCTTTGCCAACCATTCGCGAATCTTAATGAATGCATTAATACTCAGTCCTGACGCATCATATAAGCCCGCAGTAGAAAACTCATTGAGTGTCTGATAGATTATTACCTCTCGATTCCACTGACTTTTGCCAACCTGCTTGTCCAACAGCTCCAGCTTAATCAGTAACCCATCTATGATATGCACAAGTGCGGATTCTGGAGTGGACGGGAGTCTTATCTCCCCATTATATTCCTCTAGAATCTTGACTAATTCCAGTGGAAAACAAAGTTCCTGTGCCTTTTTTACGCCATTTAAGGCAACTGGCTCTCCTTCGAGACGACCAAGTCTGTAATAGAATCCTGCCGCCGATGCAAGCTCTTCATTAAGACCAAGCTGGCGCGCATATTTGTACGCAATGTCAGAAACCTTTCTGGCATGACGATATTCCGCACCAGAATAATTCTTAATCTCACGTACCTGAACATAATCATCCATCAGAATGCTTTCATAATGGTAATGAATCTCTTCCTCTGTCTTTTCTTTATTCTTCGGATAGACAAACAGCACATATAATGCTATTAGTACTCCATTGAAAATGCCATATCCAAGCTGTACGAGCGAGATGCTCTCATTGGTCCAATAGCAAAATACACTTGGAAACAGAATATTCGAAAATAACATAATAAGTGCAATATAGATGCGATATTCCTGATTATTTAATGCCTTTGTAAGTACACATCCAATAACCGTCATAATGATATAGGAAAGCAGCTCGTTGAAACTTCCTCCTGTTGTCATTGCCAATAGACAGTTACAATATATCGCCGTCATGAAGCCTAATGTCTCATTGCTAAAGGCAACCATAACAAGTGGTAACAGCATGACCGGGCGGAAAAATTCCGGCATGAACGAGATAACAAGCATAATCATGCAGCAGATTGCAAATCCGACTGCAACACGAATGTAATTCGACTGAAGATTGTTGCCAATCATGCTTCTGCGACGTTCATAGGCCATTTCAAAAAACATCACAGGCATAATCCCCAGGATAATAAATGCAACACAAAACATCTCATCAAATGCTAACCCGTTTGTAAAGCATAAAACACCGGATGTCATCATTGCAGAAATCAACATTGTCACACAGGAAAGTGTACGATAGCCATTTATCTTTTCTAGTTCTTTCATCATCTCTCCTGTTTTGCCTTTTTATTCTTTGTATCCTTTTGCTCATAGACATCGTATGCAGTAACGATTTTCTGTACCAGTGGATGACGCACGACATCTTTGTTCGTAAGCTTACAGATGCCGATTTCATCGATATCCTTTAACACCTTTAAGGCTACATCCAAGCCGGACTTTGTGCCAGGTGCCAGGTCTTTTTGCGTCGCATCGCCGGTAACGACTACCTTAGAGCCAAAACCAATACGAGTTAAAAACATCTTCATCTGCGCAGGTGTCGTATTCTGCGCTTCATCCAGAATGATAAAGGCATTATCCAGGGTTCGACCTCGCATATATGCCAATGGCGCTAC
>CAYPAM010000047.1:0-11439 GCA_964408715.1 uncultured Lachnobacterium sp. | reverse complement strand
GTGTCTGGAATGCCGGCCAGCACTTTCCTGCGATAGCAACGTATTCTCTGTAGCCCTTGTGTTCTTCAACCCAATCAAGTAATGTTAATTCATACTGAGCTAACTTCTCAAGAACCTCCGGCTTCTTATTGCCTTCACCAAGCTCTGCTACCATATCTGCAACAACTTCAGGGATTCTTGCATCACCAGCATGCTTATTGAATGCTTCAAATAAGTCTAATTCTGAGTTTTCTTCGATTTCAACGCCAAGGTTGTAAAGCTGCTTAATTGGAGCGTTACAAGCAAGGAAGTTAAGTGGTCTAGGGCCAAATGATATAATCTTTAACTTAGAAAGACCAACGATTGCTCTTGCGATTGGTAAGAATTCATTAATCATATCTGCGCAGTCTTCTGCATCGCCTACAGGGTATTCAGGAATATAAGCCTGAATATTGCGAAGCTTTAAGTTGTAGCTTGCATTTAACATACCACAGTAAGCATCACCACGACCCTGGATAAGATTATCCTGTGTCTCTTCTGCTGCAGCCACGAACATCTTAGGACCTTCGAAATGCTTTGCAAGAAGTGTCTCTGAGATTTCAGGACCAAAGTTTCCAAGATATACGCAAAGCGCATTACAGCCTGCTGCCTTGATATCTTCTAATGCCTGTACCATATGGATTTCACTCTCTACGATACAGATTGGACATTCATAGATGTCGGCAGCATCATATTTCTTTGCATAAGCTTCTACAAGTGCTTTTCTTCTGTTTACAGATAAGCTTTCCGGGAAGCAGTCACGGCTTACTGCCACAATACCAACTTTCATTTTTGGGATGTTATTCATGTTTCATTCCTCCATAAAATAATAATTTACTTGTAACTTAAGCAATCGCCAGTTTTCTCTACGCCCTGCTTAAGTTGGATTTATTTCTTAATCCTTATGCAACACTAGCCTACTGAATCACCTGAAACAGTTCCTTGCATGCAGGATAAATCTGACGGAACTTCTGATAACGCGCTTCATACTTCGCTGCGAGCTCTGCATCCGGTGAAACGGTCTCCACGACTTCTACCATCTTAGCCGCTGCCGCTTCTACGCTTTCGTATTCGCCGCAGGCAACTGCTGCCAGCATAGCGCCACCCATAGACGGACCTTCCTCGGTTTTTAACACGTCTACCTCTACGTTTAATACGTTAGCGATGATTTTCTTCCACAGTGGGCTCTTTGCGCCACCACCACAGATTTTTGTGCGTTCTATCTTGATTCCAAGGGCTTTTGCAACTTCAAAGGAATCACGAAGGGCATATGCTACACCCTCTAAGATTGCCTGTGTCATGTCTTCTCTTGTGGTATCCATTGTCATTCCAATAAAAGTACCACGTGCTGCAGGGTCATTGTGTGGAGAACGTTCGCCCATCAGATATGGCAGGAAGTACACGTGATTGTCACCAAGCTTTGTGATATTTTCCTGTTCTGCTGCGTAATCTTTGGTCTTTAAGATGTCATCCATCCACCATTTGTTACAAGACGCCGCACTTAGCATACAGCCCATCAGATGATATTCACCATTCGCATCGCAGAAGGAATGAAGTGCATTATGCTCGTCTACACCGAAGTTCTTTGAAGAGATGAAAATAGTTCCGCTTGTTCCAAGAGAAATATTACATCTTCCATCACCAACAGTTCCTGTCGCAACGGCTGCTGCTGCGTTATCGCCTGCGCCTGCTGCAACCTTTACATTTTCCGAAATTCCAAGCTCTGCCGCAATCGCTGGAAGCACAGTTCCTACACACTCGTAGCTTTCATAAAGCTGTGGAAGCATATCCTCTGAGATGTGGCAGATATCGCACATCTCCTTGGACCACTTACGATTCTTTACATCCAGAAGCAGCATTCCCGATGCATCCGATACATCCGTACAGTGCACGCCTGTTAATTTATATGCTATGTAATCCTTTGGCAGCATTATTTTCTTAATTCTCTTGAAATTCTCCGGCTCATTATTCTCTACCCAAAGAATCTTTGGCGCAGTAAATCCGGTAAAAGAAATATTCGCTGTGTATTTGGACAGCGTTCCCTTGCCGATTTCCTGATTTAAGTAATCACACTCCTTGGTCGTTCTTCCATCGTTCCACAGAATTGCCGGACGTATCACTTCGTCTGCTTCATCCAAGATAACAAGTCCGTGCATCTGACCACCAAAGCTGATACCCGCAACCTCAGACTTATCGAAGCCCTCTAACAACTCCTTCAAGCCTGTCATTGTCTCCCTGTACCAATCCTCCGGATTCTGCTGCGACCAGCCCGGATGTGGAAAATACAATGGATATTCGCGCGATACGATGTTCTTTACATCGCCCTTTCCATCCATCAGAAGTAATTTTACAGATGAGGTTCCCAAATCGATTCCGATATATAACATGCCTCGTCCTCCCTTTTCCAGTTGACCGTTCTCCCATTCCTATGGGAAGCCATACTATCTCATAATCTATTCCCATCATAATTATTTTTGTGTCCGTTCGCAATAGGATTATTAGACATAAAATACCCTCTATATTTGTGATTTTTCAACCACATCCATAGAGGGGAAATTTCTTGCGTTATTTATTTATCAGCGTATCAACATACGCCATCAATTCATCAAAGCCACCATGTGGGTAAACCGTGATATCCTTATCCTCCTTGTTGATAAGACAGTCCGTTAAGAGGAAGACCTTCATGCCAAGCTCTTCGGTCACCATATCCTCACCCACATCGTTTCCAACCATAAGACAATCCTCTGGTTTTATATCCATGCGTTGCAGAATATCGCGGTAATAATCCGGATTTGGCTTGCAATAGCTGGAATTCTCATAGGTCGTGTAGATTTCAAAATCCTCTGGCTCAAGCCCTGCCCAGCGGATACGGCTTTCTGTTGCAAGCGCTGGAAAAAGCGGATTGGTTGCGAGGGTCACGCGAATTCCTGCATCCTGCAATCTATGTACCAGCTGCGCCGCTCTTGCATCACATCCACAGGCCACATCTTTTACCTGCTGAAATTCATGGATATAATAATCCTCAAAGTATGGTGTATCTGCATACACCTTATCTCCGAAAACGCCCCCAAACTCATTCCAGAATGCCTGCTCATTGGTCTTTGTGCCGTCGTTTTTATACATAGCATCCATTCCCATCATAACTGCTTGCCCAAGCTTCTCCGGTTCATACCCATGAGGCGCCATCTTGGCTGCAAGCCCCTTGAAATACGACTTTACAAACATATCCTGGTCCATTGGAAGAAGCGTTCCATCCAAATCAAACAATACTGCTTTAATACTCATTACAATTCCTCAAACTTTCATTTACTACTATTTCATCTATTGTTTCTATCTGCAAAACAGAAAATACATAAGCATCGCATTCAGCGCACCTATGATTACGCCCGCAATTACCTGATAAGCCGTATGCCCTACCATCTCTTTCAGTTTTACTTCTGCCACTTCATCTGACCACATCTGGTCAACGCTTTGTCTAATCTCATTTAAGACTCTCGCCTGCTTGCCAGTCTCTAAGCGAACTCCCATCGCATCGTGGCACACCACAATCGCAAGGATTGCGGTCACCGCAAACTGAAAGCTGCCTGTCCCATAAATCATCGCAGACAAAAATGCCAGCGAGCTAACTGTTGCAGAATGTCCGCTTGGCATTCCGCCATCACCGAACAAACGCATCACATCTAATTTCTTCGTCATCCACCAGTGAATAAACACCTTCGCAATCTGCGCAATTGCCCACGACGAAACTGCTGTAACCAGTAGTACATTACCTAGCAAATCAAATAACCAATCCATTCTTACCTCGCATTTTTCAATAAACTTAATCCGGCTATCGTCCTGTCAGGTCCTTCACAACCTCGCCCGCAAGAATCAATCCTGCAACCGAAGGCACAAAAGCAATCGAACCCGGAGTTGCACGTCTTACTCGCTTCTCATCACTGACAAAATCCTCCGCTTCAATCGGCTCTAGCGGAAGCTCCTTCGAGTATACCACCTTAAGCTTCTTGATTCCACGCTGTTTTAGCTCCCTTCGCATTACCTTTGCAAGTGGGCAGACCGATGTCTTATAGATATCTGTCACCTCGAATGCCGCAGGGTCAAGCTTGTTCCCTGCGCCCATGCTGCTGATAATTGGAACACCCACTTCTTTACACGCCTCCACCAGCTCAAGCTTCGCAGTCACGGTATCAACCGCATCAATCACATAATCATATCTGGAAAAATCAAACTCATCCTTCGTCTCTGGCAGAAAAAAGCAATCATGCGCTTCCACCTTTACATCCGGAGTAATCTCAAGGAGATGCTCCTTCATGACCTCCACCTTTTTACGGCCTACTGTTTTTGTCGTTGCAATCAGCTGCCGATTGATGTTACTGACAGCAACTGCGTCACTGTCTACAATTGTGACGGTACCAAGGCCGCTACGTACCAAAGCATCCACTGCATGTCCACCAACACCGCCTATCCCAAAGACTGCCACATGAGAATTATTCAGTTTATCCATAGCCTCTGCTCCAAGCAGTCTTTTGGTTCGGTCAAAACGTTCGCTCATCAATACTCCTCTTCAATTACACCCTCGCGATATGCGCGTAGTAAGGCCTCCAAGTCTTTGATTTCTTCTTTCATCTCTTTTCCAAGGTCTGTATCGGCAACGGTTTTACGCTTAAGGACACGTTGCACCAGAATTTTGTGAGATACAACATCATTTCCATCCATAATTGCCTTTTCTACGGATTCGAATGGCTCATGCTCCGCCAATACAAGTCCAAAGGAATTGTAGATGAGTGTATATCCGGCAATACCGGTTTTCTCCTGATACGCCTTTGAGAAGCCGCCATCAATAATCAGCACCTTGCCATTGCAGTGCATTGGAGACTGTCCCTCTTTTACCAAAACAGGAATGTGGCCATTAATAATATGAGCTTCACTGCCCTCAAGTCCGAACTCCTTCAGGATACGGTCAGCCACCTCTTCCTTCTCAATCAATCTATAGTATGGATTCTTTGGCTCTTTATATGTGCTTTCATCCGCCACAAAGTAACGCTCAAACGTCGTCATGCGCTCTTTTCCATATACCGGCGAATTCTTATTTAGCCACAGGAACCACAAAATGTCCAATCCTTTTTGTTTTTCCTCTGGATCGGTCGCATAATAGCCTTTTCTCGCATAGCTTTCTAAGACATCATACAGTTCCTTTCCAGAATACTCCTCACCGAATACCGTTACCTTCTTGAAGGTTCCGTCTTCATTGAGTGGCACACAGCCGTGATACAACAGATTCCCATTATATACCGTATACATACTTCCCTTGGTATAGAGGAATCTTGCATGACGTTGTAGCTTTTCGCTATTACGGAAAGCATAAACCAAACGCTCCATGACTTCTTCCTCGCCCTTACTTAACTTGTATGGGTCTGACCAATCAATCGTCGGGAAATCCTTATCTAAAAGAGGATGCTCCACACCCTCGATGACAACTACGCCTTTTTCAATATCAATCTTGTCTAAAAGCATACGGTCATCCATCTTAAAGTCTGGATTACGCTGAATCATCTGTCCTTCCAGCTTCAACTGCATAATCGTAGCCGCCTTATGGATTCGCTCGTCAATCGACTTGTCACGAATGTCATAGGCTTCCTCTCTGTAACTGATGTGGAAGCGTTCACATGGGTCATGCTGATACTGCTCTAAAGCAAATCTTGCCAATGGAAGCAGGTTAATTCCATATCCATCTTCTAATGTGCTCAAGTTTCCATAACGTGCAGAGATTCTGATTACCGTACAAATAAGCGCCGGATTGCCCGCTGCTGCCCCCATCCAGGATACATCATGGTTGCCCCACTGAATATCCACCGAATGATGCTTCATGAGGTCGTCCATAACCAGATGCGGATATGGTCCTCTATCAAAAATATCGCCAACCACATGCAGATGGTCTACGATGAGGTGTCGAATCAAATCACACAACGCTACCACAAGCTCAGAAGCGCGTCCGGTACGAATGGCAGAGTGAATAATCTCGAAGTAATAATCCTCCTGGTCGAGAATCTCCTGGCGACCGGTCAACAGTTCCTCAATAATATACGTAAACTCCGCGGGAATTGCTTTACGCACCTTGGAACGGCTGTATTTGGAGGAGGTTCTCTTACATACGCATACCAGACGATACAACGTAACGGCATACCAGTCGTCGATGTATTTTTCCGTCTGCACAATCTGCGCCAGCTTCTCCTTTGGATAATAGATTAATGTCGCAAGGGTACGCTTTTCCTTCTCACTAATCGTATTCCCAAACGCATCCTCTATCTTACGCTTGATAGCTCCGGATGCATTCTTAATAATATGCTGAAACTGGTCGTACTCACCATGGATATCTGTGATAAAGTGCTCTGTTCCCTTCGGCAAGCTAAGGATAGACTGCAAATTAATAATCTCCGTTGCAGTCTCTGCAATCGTTGGAAAACGCTTTGCCAGGCACTTCAAATATCTAATATCATTATCTCCCATACATTACCTCCAATATCCCCCTATTCCTATCTTTCTATTGTACCTTTATTCTCATCTTCCGTCAAACTTCTTATGCAAAATCTCCGCCAGCTCTCCACAGATGTGGATTTCCTTGCCTTCCCTGTAAAAACAGTCTAAAACCGGCGCTACGACTTCTATTAATTTCTGCTCCAACACAGGGCTTAATACATCAAGTTCCTGTCTTGACCGTCCGCTGACAGAAGCCAGCAAATCATTCGTTCCCACGCAGGCAAAATCCACTTCTTCTACCACCTGCTCCACCATATTGGCAATTGCAACTGTCTCTATCATAACACCAATCGGGAGTGTTTTGTTATAAGTAATATTTTCCATTTCAAGCTCTGCCATCACTTTACAGACCATCGACTTCGCCCGACGGATATCCTCCATGCTCTCCACCATTGGAAACATCAGCTTCATCGGCGCATATGCTGAAGCGCGAAGCAGTGCGCGCAGCTGTGTATGAAAAATATCTGCATGCGCAAATGACCATTGGATACCACGCAATCCAGTATCCTCCGGCATGTATGCCAACGCTGGCACATATGCCAGCGTTTTATCCCCTCCAATGTCTGCCGTTCGAAATATGACCTCTGCACCGTCAGCACATCGAAGCTCCTGCCGATATTCCGCCAATAGCTCCTCCTCTGTCGGAAGCTTGGTGCGCATCATATACCCAATCTCCGTGCGATAGAATCCGTCGACCACCTGTCCCATCTGTCCGAAGTCCACCTCAAGCGTTGCTCCATCCTCTACTTCGTCCCAGATGCCCTCTCTTCCTGTGATAATCGGTATCTGACGCACCCTTGCAAGAATTGCCACATGAGAAAGCGCGCTTCCTTTTTCCGTGATAATTCCTTTTACCAGCCGGGTATCCATCTGCAACAACTCACTTGGCAGCAATTCTTTTGCTACCAGAATCACCTCTTCTGTGAATTGTACCTGCTGTATCTTCGCACACAGCAAGCGTCTTTTTACATCCAGCAAATCTAGCACCTTATCTGCAAATACCACATCCTCTGATTTTTGAAAGTGCTCGATATACGCATCAAACACCTCTGTGATTGCAGCATCTGCAGCAAGTCCTTCTCGCTCTACTTTGCGAAGTATCCGCTCAAGCAATCCCTCATCTTCCACAATTGCCAGATGCGCGGTGCATATCTGCCTTTGCGTTTCCTCTGACTCAGACACGCTCTCACATAACAGACCAAGCTCCTTCTTCGCTTTAGCAAAAGCTCTTTGCACTGCATCTATATTCTCTTGTTCTTTTCCTGACTCATAATATGTCTTCTGTGTTTTTTCCCAAATCCCTCCGTCATATTTATAAGCCTTCGCAGATATTCGTCCCATCTCCTGCTTGATAACCTCTATTTATCTATATATTCCTTCTGAATCGCACTTCCCAATATTGCTTGAATACCAGTCCGTCATAACCACACGGTCGAATCCCCACTCATTACGCAACACCTTTACACATAAGTCATGGGTATTGGCTACATCTCATACGCTGACATTACCAATCCCAACTGGCAGATAAAAAGAATTGCACCAATTCCCGGAATCTCATCCGCAAATGACATATCCATGTTTGAGCCAACCTGCAGCTTCTTAAACGCTGTCTTCTGTGCCTCGCAACGTGCCTGCTTGTCCTCCAGATTCTCCTTCTCGCGCTCTGTAACCTCTGCCGAATTGCTTGCTTTTGTAAGTAATTTCATGCCATTTCTCCCCACATGGATTCCATTCTTCTATTTAAGCTTATTATACTATGTCGCGCACAATATTGCATCCTCAAAAATGAAGGGGTACTCCACCACATAGAAACAGCTAAAGAACAAAGAATCTCGCATGCGAGATTCTCCGCGCCCGAGCGGTATTGCGCAGCAATTAAATTCCTCTCCGCGAGGTGCGCATCCTTAGCGGAGCGTTTTTTGCGTCATAGGAATTTCCTATGACGCAAAAAAGGAATGTGTCTCGATTGCCTCAAGACATATTCCTTAGAAAAACAGTATAACTGCTATCATACAGCATATTAACTTCTCTTTCGCTTGTATCATTGTAAAGTACCACTCACTTATTCAATCAAGGAATTGTGAGCTTTACAACCTCTGGAAATAAAATTCTCACGCGAAAGATATCCTCTGTCACATCAAACTCTACCTTCCCTTTATATTTCTTCACAACGTTTTGCACATTGCGAATCCCGAAGCCATGATTCTCCCCATCTTCCTTGGTCGTTCCCTGCCCCAGCATCGTCTCATCCACAGCCTCCTCAATCGGGTTCTCCAGCACAATCGTAAGCATCTGCTCACACTGCCCCACCTCAAGGAAAATCCTCCTCTGTGTATGTGTTAATCTCTCACACGCCTCTATACTATTGGAGATTAGATTGGAAAAGATCGTACATAAATCCATATCGTCTATCCGAATATTCTCTGGAATCAGCCCGCTATGGTGAAACTCAATCGGCACCCTGCTACGTTTTAAAGCACCACATATAACTGCATTCACCATATCATTTCCCGTGTCCTCTAACGGATATTCAAAGGCCTTCTGGTTATCTATCACGCTCTTTAAATATATCTTCGCCTTATCAAACCTTTCGGACTCCAGGTAATAATATAACACGATCATATGTGCCTGCATATCATGCTTAATGCTTCGTACTGTCTCCATGTACTTCGCCTGCTCATCCAGATACTCCTTCAGCACCTCTATGTATTTTGTTTGATCTTCAACTATCATATGATTTCTTACACACCCTTTCTATGCTTCACCTCCCACCTTTTGTATCTCTCATCGAATTCCGCCTGACAATATCTCGATAATGTCACATGCGCACCATTTATCATTTCAATCTGTTCGTCCACTCTAGCCACATAGGCAAGATTCACAATCAGCCCTTTTGCGGTTCTTGCATACTGAAGCTTTGGCAATTCCTCATACCATTTGCGGATTCCCATATCCGATATCATATATCCGTCAACGCCCTGCACATATACCTTTGTATAACGTCCATAGCTCTCCAGACAGACAATGCCACTCCAATATACCTGTTCTATTCGTCCTTCATATTTGCAATAAGTGAATTTCTTATACTCCATCAAATCCTCTATTGCATCATCCATTTTTCTCCCAAACGGCTCTCGTCGAACCGGCTTAACCAGATATCCGAATACATTTCTCCCAAATGCATCCGACATAAAATTCACATTATCCGCCAGAAAAATAATTCTTGTTTTCGCGTGTGTCTTTGCCAGAACTTCCTTTACCAGCAAGCCACTTATCCGATGCATCTTGATATCTAACAGCAAAATGTCCGGATTATTTCCCATTAAAAATGATTCCCCCGAATCATATTCCAAAATCGAGTAATCTAATCGCTTTCCTGTGAAGTAGTCCTCACAGCACTTTCTTAGTTCTCTTCGCACACGTTGCTCATCATCACATATTCCTACAGTTATCATATGTCACCCCTTAGCCTTTTGAATGACATAATTATATCGGTATCTATCTCACCATAAAACGGACACAATTGGCAACTTCTGGAACACCTTGAAGTATAATGTTAGTCAGGTGTGTTTTTTGCATTATTATGTCGTTTGTGTTTCAATTTCTATTGATTTCATATGCAATGTTATTGACAATCTTCTTTTGCATCTTAATAATCAGACACGCGCTCTGCGGCATCAATGATAAGCACACAATCCTTCTCAAGCACTTGCAGAATCTCCCGCAATGCTTCCTCTGAAACCGCAATACACCCATCAGTCGCCTTCGGACGCTCTGCCGTACAATGCAGAAATATCGCAGAGCCTACGCCCGGCACGCAATCCTCGTTGTAACTAATCGCCAACACATAATGATAGACCTGCCCATACTCACAGATATGCTCTGCCGACTGCCAATCCATCTCGACCTCTTTTGTTGACACCAATCGATTATAATATGTAGAATTCGCATCATCTACCCAATAGTAGCTCTCATCCACTTGGATGTAGTCCAGCTTAGTATCTGGACTCTCTAATATCCCAAACACCTTCGTAAAACAAAACTCTCCAATCGGCGTTCGCCCATCTCCTTCTCGAACCTTTCCGATTCCCTTCTTGCCAATATACGCCTCTGTCGTCAGGTACTCTCTCCAGACGTCATCCGTCTTCTGGTACAAGGACAGCGCCGCCGTACTTCCATCCACAGCCACTACCATAATCTGATTTGTCTTATCGGCTGCCGTAAGCTCCGCCACCCACTTCGCATTCTCTTCTCTCTCATCCACTAGGGCATCTACGCTCGCCGACGCATCTCCCCCATTGATTCCCCATCTTAAAATCACACAACTGACCACCGTCAAAATCAACCGCATACCAAAAATACACAATACGCCTGCAAAACTCTTCTTCATATTTTGCTCTTTCCCTGCTGTTCTTGTATTTATGGTATGCGATAATCTGTAAAAGGTTATTCTGTTATAATTTCCTAGCAACACTTGTTTTGAGAATATTGACCCTTCTCTATGATTGGGTGTGGGAACAAGGTCTAAATGAATTTACACCCACAACATAGCAAAAGTGTGGGTGTTCAATAGTGCATCTGGGATTCGGTCTTCGCTCCGCTCCGGTCGGCGCAAGACCGCATCGGGGATGTCAAACACGGGGTTCGAATCCCTCGTTGTTCAATAGTGCATCGGGGATTCGATCTTCGCTCCGCTCCGGTCGGCGCAAAGCCGAGGTCCACCGGACCTCGTGCGCCCCGGCCAACTACGTTGTCCGGAGTCCTTTAATATATGATGCTTCATTAGAGCAACAAAAAACGCCACTCTAATGAGTGACGCTTTTTGTTGCTCTAATGAAGCATCGGGGATTCGAACCCCGGACAACTTGATTAAAAGTCAAGTGC
>CAYPAM010000046.1:0-11447 GCA_964408715.1 uncultured Lachnobacterium sp. | reverse complement strand
AAAAGCTTCTAGCAGAAAGCTCTTTAAGGACTATGGCATTTTCCTATAACAAACACGGCAGGGGGAGGTGGCGGTAAGCTACATCTATATCTAAATGAGAAAAAGCTGTTGCACCACCTCTTTACTTTTGTATTTTCTTATTGATAGCTCTGGTACAATCTCTCAAATGCCCCGAAGCTTCTTAGAATCATATCTGCGTCCACGCAATATGAGATTCTTACATATCCAGGACATCCAAAGCCATTGGCTGATACGATAAGCAGGTCTTCTGCCTTCGCTCTCTCGCAGAAAGCATCTGCGTCATCCTCCAATGCCTTTACAAACATATAGAAGGCGCCCTGTGGCTGAAAGCATTCGTATCCAATTGCAGTCAGTCCCTCATATAACAAATCACGATTCTTCTTATATAATTCCACATCACCTGTTTCGCCCAGGCAGCGCACAATCACCTTCTGCATCATGCTTGGTGCACAAACATATCCAAGTGCACGACCAGCGCCTGCAACTGCTGCATAGAGAGCTTTGCTTTCGTAGGCTTCATCTGGCACCAGAATATAGCCGATTCGCTCACCAGGAAGTGACAATGACTTACTGTAAGAATAGCACACCAACGTATTGGCATAATATTTGGTCACAAACGGAACCTCCACGCCATCGTACGCAATCTCGCGATAAGGCTCATCGCAGATGATAAAGATTGGATGTCCGTATTCTTTTTCCTTTTTGGTAAGTAATGCTGCCAGCTTTTCAATCGTTTCCGCTGAATACACCGCACCGGATGGATTGTTTGGAGAGTTAATGATAACTCCCTTGGTGTTCGCACCAATCATGTGCTCTAATGCGTCAAAATCAATCTGAAAGGTCGTTGTGTCTGCCGGAACTACCTGAAATGATGCACCTGATGCCTCCACGAATACCTTGTACTCTGGGAAATATGGCGCAATCGCTAAGAACTCATCCTCACTTGAAGTTGTCAGCGCACGAAAAGCCAATGACAACGAAGCTGCTGCACCCATGGTAATATAGAAATTATCCGCATGAAAATGTGTTCCATGCGTACGATTCAAATATTCTGCAATCGCACTTCTTGTCTCCACATCTCCCTGTGCAGAGGTGTATCCGTGCAGCTTGATACAGTCTAATTCCTGTGTCAGTTGTCGAATCGTTTCATCTACGCAGTCTGGCGCTGGTACAGTTGGATTCCCCAGCGAAAAGTCATAAACATTCTCTGCCCCTACAATTGCAGCTCTTTGCTTTCCATATTCAAATAATTCTCGAATGGCAGAACGCTTGCTGCCAAGCTCGTACATTTTCTCGTTATACATCATAATCCGTTCCTTCCACTTCTATGCACACGTCTGTATTCCCAATCCAAACATTGCATTAACATAGATTCATGGTATCACTATATATTTTCAAAATCAACGTACGTTTTCATATTTTGTTCACATTTATTTGCTAATCTTACCAGCATGGTAGCATATGGAAATTTTTTTTGTTCATACTATAATGACATTACCTTAGGAGGTTTTAAATATGAAAAACAAACTAATCCCTATCCTCCTTGCAACAACGCTGATTCTTAGCGGTTGTGGCAATGGCAGTGATAACAACTCTGGAAGCAATTCCAACAATACCAATAGTGAAGGCTCAAACAGTAATAATTCTACTACCAACGAAAGTGGCGACCCGGTAGATACTGATTTTTCTCAAACCGAGGATGATATGTTTACCAATCGCGACCAGGATGCATCTTATGACGCGAATAGCAGTGTAAAAATCACCTTAAACGGTTCTTCCGCTTCCTGCGATTCCAATGCAGTTAAGATTAGCGGCAGCACAATTACAATTACGGATGAAGGAACCTATATCATTTCCGGTACTTTAGATAACGGTATGATTATTGTAAATGCAGAGGATAGCGATAAGCCTCAGATTGTTCTCGATGGCGCAAGCATTACAAGCGAAACCTGTGCTCCAATCTATATCTTAGAGGCAGACAAGGTATTTATCACCTTAGCAGATGGAAGCACAAACACACTTACCAATGGTGGCACCTTTACCGCAATTGATGAAAATAACATTGATGGTGTTATTTTCTCCAAACAGGATCTTACCTTAAACGGCAATGGAGCACTCAGCATCAACGCGCCTGTAGCACATGGTATCGTGTGCAAGGATGACCTGGTATTTACCGGCGGAACCTACACAATTACTTCTGCCTCTCATGGTATTGATGCAAATGACAGCGTTCGTATCAAAGATGGTACGCTCACAATTGCTTCCGGCAAGGACGGTATCCATGTAGAGAATTCCGATGATGGAACTAAAGGCTTCTTCTATGCATGTGGAGGAACACTTGATATAACAGCAGAAGGCGATGGCATTGACGCTGGCTACTATATTCAGATTGAAGACGGTACCTTCACCATGGTTTGTGGTGGCGGCTATAAAAACGGCGGACAGACCTCCTCAGACAACTGGGGAAACATGGGCGGCGGTATGGGTGGTGGACGTCCTGGTCGCACTACCGGAACCACGAATAACAATTCCAGCAGCACCACAACCGATGACGGTAGCACCAGCATGAAGGGAATCAAGGCAAACAGCAGCATCCTAATCAACGGTGGTACGTTTTCCATTGACTCCGCAGATGATGGCATTCACGCAAATCTGTCTGCATATATTAACAATGGTACTTTTACAATCGCTTCCGGTGATGATGGTATCCACTCTGAAGAAGAACTTACGATTACCGGAGGAACCATTGATGTTACTGAAAGCTATGAAGGCTTAGAAGGACTTAACATCACCATATCCGGCGGCAATATCAAACTCAACGCTTCTGACGATGGTATCAACGCAGCAGGCGGTGCAGACTCCAGCGGTACCACAGGCGGACGTGACGGCATGTTCGGCGGTGGCGGCTTCGGTGGCGGCGGTTTCGGTGGCGGTATGAGTGGCAACTACAACGGAACTATCGTTGTCACCGGTGGCACCATCTATATGTATGCCGGTGGCGATGGATTTGACTCCAATGGTTCTCTGGATTTTAGTGGCGGCAATATCACAGTAACAGGTCCAACAAGTGGTGATACCTCTGTATTAGACTATGAGACCACCGGAAAAATCACAGGTGGCACTTATGTCGGACTCGGTGGCTACTCACAGATGGCAGTATCCTTCAGTGACAATACACAAGGTGTTCTTGCTATTCGTGGCAGCATCGCATCAGGCACAGAGCTCTCTGTAACAGATGCATCCGGAAACTTGATTTACTCATGCACAACAGATGCTTCCTACACCCTGTTCATGCTTAGTACTCCAGAAATGGTATCTGGTGATACCTACACAGTTACCATCGGTTCTGATTCCTACGACTTTGAAGCTAACTAATATACAACTGATACAGGCGCACCATCCAAACGGTGCGCCTTTTTACTTCTACAGTTCGTCCTCGCAAGCTTATCTTGCAGAAAGGAAACCTATGACCGACAAGTACATCGCCCTGATTCCAGCATATGAGCCTGGCAATATCCTGCTTGAATTGTTGGAAGAGCTTCACCATGCAGGCTTTACTATCATCCTCGTAGACGACGGCAGTGGTCCGGATTATGCACCGATTTTTAAACAGGCCACTCTTGGCACTGTTCTAACCCATGACCACAATCGTGGTAAAGGCGCTGCCTTAAAGACCGGCTACACCTACATACAAAAGCATTTTCCCAAGAATCACATCGTAGTTACCATAGATGCAGACGGACAACATCGCGTAGAAGACGCTCTTGCCATTTGCGAAGCTGCTGCCTCTCATCCGGATACCCTCGTGCTTGGTAGTCGCAAGTTACAGGCGGATGTTCCACTTCGCAGCCAATTTGGAAACCGTTTGACCAGACTTGTGTACCGCCTGTCTACAGGTCTGTCCGTGCATGATACCCAGACCGGTCTTCGCGCCTTTACATGCAATTTACTTCCTGCTATGCAGGACATCCCGGGAGAACGCTATGAATATGAAATGAACGTGTTATTAGAATTCGCTCGAAATCGCATTCCAATCATGGAGCACGAAATCGCAACGATTTATCTTAACAATAACGAAGCGTCACATTTTCATGCACTCAAGGATTCCTTCCGCATATATCGCGAAATTATCAAATTTTCTGCTTCATCCCTGATTGGATTTGTAGTAGACTACTTACTATACGGAATCTTACTCCTTGTAACAACGACTTTGTTACCATCGCTGGGCTTACAATATCTGCAATGCGTGCGTCTATCCAACATCGGCGCGCGAATCGTAAGTGCCAGCGTCAATTACACGATAAATCGCAAATTTGTGTTCAAAAGTGCGCAAAATGTGGTCTCCTCCGCAGCCGGATATTTTCTGCTCGCCCTTGTGATTTTAATTGGAAATACATTAGTGCTGGGATTTATGGTTGACAGCCTTGGTGTTCCAAGCATGCTTGCAAAAATCATCACAGAGCTGTTATTTTTCCTGCTGAGCTGGACGGTACAAAGGTGTGTGATTTTCCGCAAACGCTGAAAATAAAAGATTAACTGAAAAAGGAATAAATATGAATAAAAAGAACAATGTATGGGGAATTGTATACGGTATCCTGCTTGTATGCTTCACAGCGTATGTGCTCCTTGATACCTTCGTAATTCCAAGATCCTATGTGATGATTGAGAAGGATGACACCACGAATGACACTAGTGACAACACTCCTTCCTCCTCTGACCAAAATGAACCTACAACCGACGAGCCAATCATCACCGAACATTCTTATCAGGATGACAACATCACTATCGTCATCACAGAATATCGCGAATACGACACCAATATTTATGTGGCAGAGGTCATTCTCGCATCGCCGGAATATTTGCAAACTGCCTTCGCACAAAATGCATATGGCAGAAACATCACCGAGAAGACTTCCGAAATGGCAGAGAACAACAATGCCATCTTTGCAGTCAATGGCGACTATTATGGTGCTCGCGAAAAAGGCTTCGTCGTACGTGACGGCGTAATATATCGTTCCTCCAGCTCAAGCGACCGCGAGGATTTGGTCATCTATGAGGACGGAACGCTGGAAGTCATCACTGAACGTGGCTCTGATATAGAAGCACTCGTCGCAAACGGTGCCAGACAGATACTTTCCTTTGGACCTGGACTTATCGTTGATGGTCAAATCACCGTCGATGAAAACGACGAGGTTGGACAATCCATGGCAAGTAACCCTCGTACCGCCATCTGCCAGATAGATACGCTTCATTACCTCTTCGTCGTATCGGATGGACGCACGGACGAAAGCGAGGGATTAAGCCTTTTAGAGCTTGCCACCTTCGTGCAGAGCCTTGGTGCCAAGACCGCCTATAACCTTGACGGTGGTGGCTCATCCACCATGTGGTTTAACGGAGACATCATCAATGTCCCAACCTCAAGCAAGGGCAGAATCAAAGAAAGGAGCGTGAGCGATATTGTCTACATCGGTTACTAATCGCACACTTTTAAAAACTGCATTTACATATCTTCTCGTTTCTATCTTTGTCGCTTTGTTCGGCGGCATATACGAGACATATAGCCATCAAGTCTATTCCTACTTCATGCTATACGCATTCGCTTTCCCGCTTGTTGGCGGCTGCCTGCCATTCTTTCTTCTTGGCATGTGGAGCTATTGCGGTGGTGTGAAAAATCCATTCTATGCAAAGCTTCCTAGCCCTCTTGCACGCAACCTCTACCATTCCGGTATCGCAACACTGACCGTCGGAAGCGTAATCTGCGGTGTATTGGAGATTTATGGAACCACAAGCTATTTGTCGGATTTTTATTGGATTGTGGGAATTGGATTTGTGATGGGCGGAATTGTCTTGTACCTAATAGATGTACTAAAACGTTAGCTATTAGGTACTAAGCTACGATTTCCCCTGTCGCTCCTTAAACTCCTGTATTCCGGCTTTCTCTACACGCTCAATCTCCTGTTTTAGCCCCGGCGCCGACATACGAAGGGCGCCCTGACTTAAAATCGTAAGCTGTTCAAGATTATCATTTGTAGCAACAATCACTTTATATTTTTCTGCGGTTTGATGCACCATGCGCTCAATATACATATCCGCAGTTTCATCCTGCTTCGTGTGAATAACCTCAAGATTCAAATACTTCTCTGTGGAACCCGGGTTGCCCTTCACGCGATAGCCGTCAAATACCACCACTGTGCGACAATTTTTGTAGCCCTGGTAATTTACCAGCATATCCTTAAGCTTATCCTTCGCAGAATCAAGATTCACCTTAGATAATTCCCTAAGCTCCTCCCACGCAAAAATAATATTGTATCCGTCGACGATAAGCAATTCCTCTAGCACCGGCTTCTTCGGATAAATTGGATTGCCCTTCTTGTCTAATTTGACGTGTGAGGCACTCTTGCCATGTGAGCCTTCACCAGACTTATTCGACCACTTCCTACGCTCTGCGTCAAGCATATCATCCTTATTCATGCCAAACTCTCTTGCATAGATTTGCTGTAGCTCCTGGTCCAGCTCCCAGGATGATGCACTTGCGGTTTTCTTTGCCTTTTCCTCTGCACGACGCTCTGCAAGCTCGCGAAGGTTTGCTGCCTGCTGCTCTAGGTCATATGTCAGACCACCTGCGCCAGTAGCCTCTCCATCCACTTTCCCTTGACGTGCATATTCTAAGTGCATATATTGCGGCACTTCATTCCATGGCACCAAGAACCCTGCGCCATGCGCACAGAACACGCTTCCTGTAGGATTCGCAGTATCTGTCTCACTATCATATCCGATAAGCTCTACCACCTCTGCACTGTTATGGCACACATCATAGCCCTTTAACTCCAGCGTCAGGCTACCTGTCCCTCTGGTATAGCTATGCACCTCTGTGACATAATCCTGCATGGTCGCAACCGGTGCAGTTCCTGTAAGAATTGCCACATCGCCATCCTCACGGCTAACATACTCTGGTGTTTCGTGCTTTCCAAATCGGTTACGAATATCCGTCATCGCACGACCGACCTGGTCTGCTGGCACTTCAAGTGAAAAGGCATAAATTGGCTCAAGCAAAATACATTCTGTCGATTTTAATCCCTGACGAATGGCACGATAAGTCGCCTGACGGAAATCTCCACCCTCAGTATGCTTCAAATGCGCTCTGCCTGTTACAATGGTACATTTCACATCGGTGATTGCGGAACCTGTCAGCACACCCGGATGCTCACGCTCTAAGATATGCGTTGTAATCAGTCTCTGCCAATTGAGGTCCAATACATCCTCGCTGCAGTCCGAAAAGACACTGATTCCACTACCCGGCTCTCCTGGCTCCATCCAGATATGCACCTCGGCATAATGTCGAAGCGGCTCATAATGCCCAACACCCTCAACCGGCTTTGCAATGGTTTCTTTGTATACGATATTCCCCGGACCGAAGGTTACCTTCACGCCAAAACGTTCCAGTATCATATGCCCGAGCACTTCCATCTGTACTACTCCCATCAACTGTGCATGAATCTCCTGCAACTGCTCATTCCACAGGATATTAAGCTGTGGGTCTTCTTCCTCAAGCTGCTTGAGATTTCTCATAAGCTCCGCCGGATTTACCCCCTGCGGCACGATTATCTGATAGTTTAATACCGGCTCTAGAATCGGCATGGTTGTCGTCGTATTCGCACCAAGCCCCATTCCCGGATAGGTCTGATCTAAGCCTGTTACGGCACATATATCTCCGACCTGTGCACAGTCTATGGTTTCGTATTTATCACCTGAATAGATGCGAATCTGGTCGATTTTCTCCTCCAGCTCCACTCCATTACTTCGATACACAAGCTTGTCTTTTACATGGAGTTGTCCGCTCGTCACCTTGATGTGCGTCAGTCTCGCTCCTCTTGCATCGCGCCCAATCTTATAGACTAGTGCTCCAAATCCATCTGCCTTCAAAGCCTCTGAAGCTGATGCCTCACTCCTATATCTCGCGTATTCACGCGCACCTGCCAACAGCTCCTTCACACCCTCTAGCTTCAGCGCAGAGCCATAGAAGCATGGATAGAGTGTACGCTTTGCAATCGCCTCGAAAATCAACTCGTTCGTAAGCGTTCCATTCTCCATATAGTAATCCAGAAGCGCATCACTACACATCGCAATCTCTTCGGCAAGCTCCTCTGAGATACCGTTTCTTCCAAACCGGCCATTTCCATCCTCATCCACGGATTTTCCATACGCTCCACGGAAGAAGCTCACACAGCCGTCCGATAGCTGTACCTTCAACTGCTGTTGGATTTTTTCCCTGTCTGCGCCATCCAAGTCCATTTTATTGACGAAAATAAAGGTTGGAATCTGATAATGATTCAGTAGTCGCCACAGCGTCTTCGTGTGTCCCTGCACACCGTCTGTGCCGCTAATAACAAGAATCGCACAGTCCAAGACCTGAAGCGTTCTTTCCATTTCCGCAGAAAAATCCACATGTCCCGGAGTATCGAGAAGCGTCATTCGAACACCCTCGCTATCCAACTGTGCCTGCTTGGAAAAAATCGTAATTCCTCGTTCTCTTTCCTGTGCGTCTGTGTCTAAAAATGTATCCTGATGATCCACGCGACCGACCTTACGAATCTTGCCAGTCTCATACAATAGGCTTTCTGATAAAGTTGTTTTTCCCGCATCAACATGGGCTACGATGCCCATACAACAATTTCTCATCTGCATATTACAATTATAGTACGTCAATACATGTTCCTATATAATCAAACTCATTTAATCTTTTCAAAATAATATCTTCACCATATGGGTGCAGGCATTTTAATCTGTACATGCCATTTTCCTCTAAAAACTTGCGAATGTACACTCTGTTTCCATTAAAAAATGCTGCCTTCTCCCCATTTTCAGGGAATCTGTCTTCAAATACAAGGACATCATCCTTACAAAAAATTGGAGCAAAATCGTTATCCATCATTTGAATAGCAACAAACGCCTCTGCAATCGTGGTTTCGATTTCTCCCTTTTCACAAGCATCCAAAACAAGCCCCTTCCTCAAATCTCCCTGAGGATACAAGCACGTAATTTTGTGTTTGCCAATACCATCACGTTCTCCTTTTATAGCACTCGCTTCATAACGTGCGGTCATTTCAATGTTGGATTTTCCATGCTTTCCGCATTTTCTGTAATTATCAATAATCATTCTCTCTGCCGGAGACAGGGAACATTGTCCCATAAGACAGTTAACACTCATCCCCAATGCTCCTGCCATTTTTACGGCAGTGGATAATTTTGGATCATTGGTCTTTCCATAATATACATTGCGGACTGTCTCCAACGGTAAATCACACATTTCTGCAAATTCCTGAAGAGAGATATCTCTCTCATGCAGCAATGTCTTTAATCTAGCACTTAGCATATTTTCTGTTTTCGTGTCAAATTTGACACGTCTCCTATCTCTTTTTCGACAAAAATAATGTTACAAAAGATATTTTTGTTTGTCAATAAATAGAATATGATTGCCTTGCAATTTATAATTTATACCATATCAAAGGAGAATAAAATTTATGGCACAAGTAGACTATGACAACACAAGTGAGATTCAGGACGTATTATTACAAATTGGCATCCCTGCCAATTTAGCAGGATTTGCTTACATCACCAGCGCCGTCCAATTAGTTCTGGCGGACTCAAACAGACTCCAGAGTATCGTCAAGGGGCTATATGTCAGTGTCGCCACAATCTACAATACAACGCCGCAGAGAGTCGAGCGAGGCATTCGACATGCCATCGCAAGAGCATGGGAGCAGGGAGACATCGAGTTTATCCATTTCCTTTTCAAAAACAGTATTAACCCATTAAAAGGAACTCCTACCAACACACAGTTTATCGCCAGACTCTATTACTATTTTGTAAATAAGCGTAAGGCATAAATTTCGAATAAAAACTTGCGACAAAATCCTCCGTCACTTATAATAGTAAAGAACTTTTTTGAAGTTCTTCAAGGAGGATTTTTCATGAACAAAAAAGAAATACTAGAATTAAAACGCCGTTTCAAAAAGGACGAAGCAACCTTTACACGTCTGGTCGGCTGCTACGTAGATGGCAACCGCAACAAAATCTGCACGTTCGGCGGCAAATTCCTCACCCTGGAGGAGGAAGAATATTATAAATATTTGGACATTGCGAATAAGGCTCTGTCTGGTACATACGGCAACAACCTGTTAGACCTGTCCTTCCCTCGAGAAGAGGAGGAGGTCGGGGGCAGACAGCAGATTCTAATGGCACTGCGCGAGACGAAGCTTGAGGACGAAGCCTTGCTTGATACCTACTATGATTTGGTTATCGACACCTACGACCACGCAGGCAATTATCTGATTCTGCTGTATCATGATACCTACGATGTGATGACTCGTACAACCGACAATGATAACCTCGATGAATCCGAAGAGGTATACAGCTACCTCATCTGCGCAATTTGTCCGGTTGACTTATCCAAGCCTGGACTTGGTTATCTGGAGAATGAACAGCGTATCGGCAACCGTGTCCGCGACTGGGTCGTTGGCGCACCTGATACCGCATTCCTGTTTCCGGCATTTAACGACAGAAGCACGGATATTCATGCGACACTTTTCTACACCAAGAATACCAAAGAGCCTCATTCTGAGTTCATGGCAAATGGTCTTGGATGTGGCGTAGAGCGTACTGCAACCGAACAGAAAATGGCTTTCCATTCCATCGTTCGTAACGCGCTTGGTGCCGAGAGTGAGGACACCGAAGACATCCTTATGGATATTCAGCAGAATCTGTCCTATATGATTGAGCAATACGAGGAAACACATGACGATGATGCCGATGCCTTCGTACTCGACAAGGACACCATTGGAAAACTTCTAGAGGAAAGTAATGTTCCAGAGGAAAAGGCTGTAAAAATCGAGAAATCCGTTGACGAGGCCTTCGGTGACAAACCTCCTATCGCAGAGCATGTCATCGATGCCAAGGCACTGATTCAGAATGAAATTCGTCTTGAGAAGAAAGAGATGGAAGACCAGATTGTGGTCTTAAACCAGCAGCTTACCGAGAAAAGCTCTCAGCTTGAGGAGCGTACCTCACAGCTTATCGAGAAACAGGAAGAAATCGACAACTACATGGCAGAAACCCGCAACTACGACGTTGTTCTCCATGTAAAACCAGAAAAGGCTAACCAGATTCATTCCTCCATGATTGACGGCAAGAAATGCATCGTCATTCCGATGGATGAACATGAGCAGGCAACCATCAATGGAGTTACCGTGTAAAATTGAATATGTACAAAATGGGGCTGTTGCAAAATGGGTTTCCGACACCGAAATCCGTGGCGCAACAGCTTTTTTTTGCATTTAGATATAGATGTAGCTTTCCACCACCTCCCCCTGCTGTGTTTGATAGAAAAACGCACATATTCCTAGAAAGAGCTTTCTGCTATTGTTTAT
>CAYPAM010000045.1:0-11623 GCA_964408715.1 uncultured Lachnobacterium sp. | reverse complement strand
AACATTACGAAAAACCATCTGTAAAGCGTAAAAAGAAATCTGAAGCAGCTAGAAAAAGAAAATTCAACTAATAAGGATTTTAGAGGAATCCCGCATAAGCGGGGTTCTTTTTTTTTACGTCATAGGAAATTGCATAAACTTTAAAAAACAACTTTATACAACTTGTACTTTCTAGGATAATAAACTTAGGTGATTATGTTATCATTATTAGGAATAAGGAGAAGTACGGGATGAATAAAGGAAGAATAATGCGAAGAATTGGAGCAGGTCTGTTGGCACTTATTTTTGTAGTAAGTATAATTCCGGCAGATATATTTGAGGCAGCACCAAATTGGGGAAGACGTATTACACATGGCACCTCAGATAAGGTGATTACAGAAGATATGCTGTCTACGGAGATTCCGGCGGATTATCAGGTGAATGAGGATACGCAGGGTAAAGCGGAGGATGGCGAATACAATAAGTTTTTTCTGGAAGAGGATATTCAGACGGTTAAGATTACGATTGATGAGAACAACCTAAATTATGTGCTCCAGAATGCGATAGATGAACCATATGTGTTGGCACAGAGTGTAACCATCGGAGATGCTACGGTAGAATATGTTGGATTTAAAACCAAGGGTAGTTATACGCTTGAGCATGCATATACCGATAATGCAGGAAGTGACCGTTTTTCCTTTACGATTAATTTTGGAAAATATATTAAGAAAGCAGATTACGGTAAGAAGCAGGACTTCTTCGGTTGTAACAAGATTAGCTTTAACAATTTCTTTTTCGATAAGACGATGATGAAGGAATTCTTTGCCTTAAAGCTTATGGATGAAATGGGACTTCCAACGCCACAGTATGGTTTGGCGAAGCTCTATATCAATGGCGAATATTATGGTGTATATGCAATGGTGGAGGCGTTTGATGAGTCTATTCTAGAGCAGTATTATGGGGTAGACGATGATGAGTTAAGCAGCTATCTGGTCAAGCCTGAGGGAACAAACTTTGTGGAATCGGCACTTGCTACGGATATGTCGCCACTCTGGGAGAATGACGAGGAGACTAAGGCAGATATCGAGGATATGCTGCCAACAGTGATTGACTGGGTAAAGAAGCTCAATCGTCTCAATAAAGGCACAGATTTTAGTGGAAAAGCGATTGATGTTAACAGTGACGAATATATTGAGTTGTTGAATCAAATCTATGATGTAGATGAGATTGTCCGCTATTTTGCAACACATAGCTGGTTATGCCAGATGGACAATATGTTTGATGGATACAAGAACTTTGGACTGTATATCAATCAGCAGGGAAAGGCATTGTTAATTCCATGGGATTATGACTTAAGCTTTGGTTGTTATTATCCAAGTACGGCGGAGGCGACAGCGAACTTCCCGTTAGATGTTATGTGGAGAAATTGGGATAGCAGCACGAATGCAGAGGAATTTTATAAGAATTATCCACTTTTTAATGTCATCTATCAGAATGATTCTTTGAGAGACAAGTATCATCAGTACATGAAGGAATGCTCGCAGATTGCGGCACTGGGCGGCACATTGGAATCTACCGGCAAGACTTATGAGCCGGGATATTTCAATTCCTATATTGAAGCGATGCAGGATGAAGTTATCGAAGCAGCATCCCAAAAGCTTGCTGACAATGTATATTATATGAATAATATTAAGCAACCAAGTGGTGTGAAGAGTGGTTTGCCGAATCTGTCCAAGATTATCGCAATGCGTGCGGTAGGTGTGTATATGCAGGTAGAAGGCGTTAAGACAACAGTATCAGGTGCAGGCTGCAATCTGGAAACTCTGGGTAACGCGATACAGGGGGATTCGGCGCGAAAAGGAACAATTACTATTGTAGATGATGTGACCGGGATTTTTGCAACTGCGGTCTATGATGGAAGCAGCTACCAGTCTCCAAAAATGGATTTGTATGCGGTTTCAGAAAATGACACCTCGTATAGTAATATCTTAAAAACACTAGGATGTTCGAGTGAGCAGGTAACAGTCTATTCTATCAAGAATAGTGCTAAACCAACCGGAGAATATACGCTGACTGTACCTGTATCACAGGAAAAAGTAGATGCGGGTGTAGAATATAGCATCTATTCCTGTACGATGGATGGAGAGGTGCAGAAGCTGGAAACGACACTGACCGGTAATCTATATACGGGTAATACCGCAGAGATTCGTTATATTGCGGTCGTAGAAGGAGAGGTCAATATCTTATCCAACCTGACTGGTTCTAATACCATGGACATGCTTCCTGTTGTTGTGATTGTTTTTGCGGTTGTTGTAGTGGGAGCTATCGTGGCAGTTCTTGTTGTGAAGAACAGAACAAAGAAAAGCCTAGAGAGTGAAGCTGTGGAAACCAAGAGAAACGAATAGGATTCAAAAACAAGATGCGACAAATGTTATTTAACGGACATTTGTCGCATTTTATATTGATTTGGGCTCTTGTCAAACTGATATGGATAAACTATTATTATAGATAACAAATGCTAATTATCAGGATGTTTTAATATATTAGAAGGATGAATGTTTAGGAGGGGGAAATGGAACAAAAGAAGAACAAAGGAAATATCATGGAAAAAGTAGCTGCATTTATTGTAGATAAGAGGAATCTTTTCTTCTTGCTATACATATTTGCGGCTGTATTCTGCGTGTTTTCGATGAGTTGGACACAGGTCGAAAACGATGTTACCAAGTATCTGTCCGAGGAGACGGAGACACGACAGGGCTTGGAGATTATGAATGAGAACTTCGTTACAACGGCGGACGCGCGTATTATGGTCTCCAATATCACATATGAGGATGCGAAGGTGTTGTATGACCAGATTTCCGAGATAGAGGGAATCAGTATGATAACCTTCAATGATACGGAGGAGCATTATAAGGATGCCAATGCATTGTTTGCGATTACATTTGGTGTAGGCCCACTAGAAGAGGCATCTATGAATGCGTTAGACGAAATCAAGGAGATTCTGCAAAATTACGACGTCGTGTATGACACATCAGTCGGTTATGATGAAAATGCAGAATTACAGAATCAGATGGCGATGATTTTGGTTATGGCAGTTATTATCATTGTTGTCGCATTGGTTTTGACTTCAACCGCATACATGGAAGTCCCGGTATTATTGATTACGTTTGGTGTAGCAGCACTTTTGAATATGGGAACAAACTTCATGGTTGGAACCATCAGTTTTATTTCCAATTCCGTAGCAGTTGTATTGCAGCTTGCGCTTGCGATTGATTATGCGATTATTATGGCACATCGTTATTCCGCAGAGCATGAGTATCTTCCAGCTAGAGAAGCATGTATTACCGCTTTGTCAAAGGCAATTCCGGAGATTGCAGCTTCGTCCATGACAACCATTAGCGGTTTGGCGGCGTTAGGATTCATGGAATTCGGTATTGGTCTTGATATGGCTATCGTATTGATTAAGTCTATTTTCATGAGCTTAATATCAGTATTTACGCTTATGCCGGGACTATTGGTGTTATTTACGCCGCTGATTGATAAGACAAAACACAAAAAGCTTCTTCCGGACGTATCTGTGATTGGACGTTTTGCAGTAAAAACACGTTATGTAATTCCACCAATTTTCGTGGTGGTAATAATCGTGGCATTTTTCCTATCCAATGCATGTCCATTCTGCTATTCGTATAATGATTTGCAGACTTCCAACATGAGCGAAAAACAGGTGGCATATCAGAAGGTAAAATCCGTATTTGGAACCAGCAATATGGTTGCAATCATGGTGCCGACAGGGGATTATGAGGCAGAGGCAGCTATCTTGGAAGAATTAGAAGCCTGTGAAGAAGTCATCTCAACCATGGGACTCGCGAATACAGAGCTCATGGACGGATATACCATTACCGAAGCATTGACACCAAGAGAATTTTCGGAATTGATTGGCTTGGATTATGAAGTGGCAGAGATTCTGTATAGTGCCTATATTGTGAATGGAGACGAATATGGTCAGATTCTTACGGTAGATACGGTAGAGGTTCCGCTATTTGATATGTTCTGTTTTCTGAAGGATACCATTGATGAAAGCGGCGTGTCAGTAGAGGGAGATGCTGCTGAGATGATTGAGATGCTGGAGATGCTTGATATGGCAAGGGAACAGCTTCAGACAGAGGACTACAGTCGAATGGTTGTATACCTGAATCTTCCAGAAGAAGGTGATGAAACATACACATTCTTAGATAAGATTCATGAGATTACAGATAAATATTATGACGATACGGTATACGTAATTGGTAACTCAACAAGCTCAAGAGATTTGTCGTCTTCCTTTGCGAAGGACAACCTGATTATTACGATTTTATCGATTGTATTCGTTATTGCAGTACTTTTATTTACTTTCCAGTCAGCCGGACTTCCTGTTCTTCTGATTGTTGTTATTCAGGGTAGTATCTGGATTAACTTTGCAGTTCCAACCATCACGAATACACCGTTGTATTTCTTGGGCTACCTGGTTGTAAATGCAATTCAGATGGGAGCAAATATTGATTATGCAATCGTTATTTCCAGTCATTATAGAGAGCAGAAGCAAACCTTGTCACCAAAAGAGGCGATTGTGGTAGCGGTAAACAAAGCATTCCCGACCATCATTACCTCAGGAACCATTCTTGCATCTGCAGGAATTCTGCTTACCGTGATTTCCACGCAGCCGGTTATCTCTATCCTAGGCGGCTGTATTGGACGTGGCACGATTATCTCTATGCTTCTGGTTATTTTCGTATTACCAGGCATTCTGGTGTTGGGTGATAAGATTATCGAGCGTACAAGCTTTGAGATGAAGGGCATTGAGCTTGGCGAAAGAGAAGCGACAGGTACGATGTTCATAAATGGACGTGTACGTGGTTATGTATCTGGTGTCGTTGACGCAGATGTGGTTGGTATGCTTCACGGACGTGTACATGCAATCATTGAAACAGGCGATGGACTCGAGGTTGCCGAGGAAGATCCGGATGCAGTACAAAAGGCAAAAGAGGAATATTTGCGAGAGAAGAAGGGAGGTACAGGTGATGAAGAATAGACGAATCGGAAAAGCAATCAGCGCGTTGGCACTTGTGGCGTGTGTGTTATGTTCGACCTTGCCGGTACCATTTCTTGCAAGTGGAATAGATACAAACGGAGAGGCTTCTGAAAATGAGCCAGCAGTAGATGAGACAACAACGATATATTTGTCTACACCGGAGGATGTATTAGAACTGGCAGAAAACTGTCGTATGAATACATGGAGCTTGGATAAGGTTGTTGTATTGGAAAACGACATAGATATGACAGGGGTAGAATTTGCAGGAATTCCTACTTTTGGTGGTACGTTCTTAGGACAGGGATGTACGATTTCGGGACTTTATATCACACATAAGGGCTCGAATGTAGGTTTTTTCCGATATTTGCAGAAGACAGCTACGGTAGAGAGTCTGAATCTGGAGGGCGTCGTTCAGCCGAATGGAACCAAGAGTGTTGTAGGTGGTATTGCTGGAAATAATGCAGGAACTATCAAGGAATGCACTGTAAATATTACGGTATCCGGTGATGAACAGATTGGCGGATTCGTTGGTATCAATGCAACCTCCGGTGTGATTGAAGGCTGTACGGTAAATGGTATCGTATATGGCAATCATTTCGTGGGTGGTATTGCCGGAGAGAATGCAGGTGTGATTCGTGATTGCGTAAATCATGCAGAGATTAACACCAAATCCATACATAATACCGTAGACATAGAGGATATAACACTTGATACAATGGTCGGTACAGAAAGTGCAGATACTGCAACGGATATCGGCGGAATCGCGGGCATTAGTAGTGGCGTGATTCGAGCATGTACGAACAATGGCGCAGTCGGATATCAGAGCATGGGCTACAATGTGGGTGGTATTGCAGGCTCTCAAAAAGGCTATCTGGCAGAATGCGTGAACAATGCAGATATAAAGGGACGCAAAGAGGTCGGCGGAATTGTAGGTCAGATGGAACCTAATATGGTGATAGAATATAACACGGACAGTTTTCAGATTCTATCTGAGCAGATGCAGGTTTTGTCCGGGATATTAAAGTCAATGAGAAAGACGCTGGATGCCGGAAGCAGTGACATATCGGCAGAGATAGATGCCTTGGAAAAGGACGTAGCTGCGGTTCAGGATGCGCTTGATATTATCTCAGAAGAATTCGAAGGGGAAGAAATTGATAGTTCCGTTGATGCTGATAGAGTTATCGCGGCGCTTAGTGATATGACAGGTTCGATTTCAGATGTTTTTGAGAGAGTTTCTAAGATTCAGACGACATTTTCGGATACCACTAGCAAGGTTGGAAAACAGCTAGAAGAGGTTGTAGCACAGTTGGATGAGATAATTGGAACTGTTGAGACTATGGAAGATCGTTTGGGATTTGAAGTGGTTGATGTATCCGCTGAAGATACAGACGAAGATACATTAGGAAAGGTATCGAACTGTATCAATTATGGAAGTGTTTCAGGAGAACTCAATATTGGTGGTATCGTTGGTGTTTTGTCAGAGGAGATAGGCCTTGAAGCATATGAGGATATAGAATTCATTGGTGAAGAATCGCTGTATGGAGCTTATCGTATTCGTGTCGTAGTACGAGATTGTAGGAACCTTGGAACAATCGCAGCGAGCAAACAGAATGTGGGTGGTATTGCCGGACAGTTGGTGGTTGGTGCCGTATTGGAAAGTACGAATATGGGCAACATGGATGCGATGAGTGCAGATTATGTCGGTGGAATCGCAGGAGTAAGCACTGGTGTAATTCGAAGCTGTATGAGTAAGAGTATGATAGCAGGTGACACCTATGTGGGTGGTATTGCTGGTAGTGCTAAGAAAGTAACCGACTGTTATGCATTTGTTTCTATCGAAGCATATGAAGAGAAAGCTGGTGCAATCGTTGGATGCACAGAAGTGTTGCCAGAAGGAACAGAGGAAGATACGATTGCAGGAAACTATTACTTTTTATCGGGAAATGATGTCGGTGGTATCGATGGTATCAGTTATGCCGGTGCTACGGAAAGGGTAGATTTAGCGACATTCCTTCAGTTACCAGACATAGACGAAGCACTGCGTACAGTAAGTATCCGTTTTGTGGCAGAGGGACTTGAGGATGTGGTGATTTCCGTTAATGTAGGAGGTTCTCTTGCAATGGATGCAATCCCAAAGCTTGAGGTAGAGGCAGATAGTGAGTACACATGGGCAATCGTCTCAGCGGTAACATCGGAAAGCCTTGGAATGGGTGAGACTGCAAGTGTAGAATATATCTCCGAGGAGAGACTTACCAATATCCTGTTTGACCAGACCTATGAGGCGGTCTATGATTTGAAATCAACAGTGATTCAGGGAACGGAGAAGAATGAAAACAATCTGTCGGTTATCCTTGCAGTAGGGGTTTTTGCCAATGATACAGTTATCGAGATGGAGCAAGAGCTTTCAGATAGCTTAAAGGCAACGGTTGATGCGCAGAATGTGATTATTAGCTGGAGGGTTACCCTGTCGAGCACAGGTGTGTCCAAATTGCATTACCTGATTCCAGAAGATGTATATTCTGACTATGTAAAACTCTATGTGCAGGATGCATCAGGGAATTGGGCAGAGCGCGAATTCGTAGTTGATGGAAGCTATGTCATATTTGAATTCGTTGACGGAGAAACAGGATTTGCACTGGTAGAAGATTACAGTGAATTAATACAGACGGTATTGATTATCGTGATTGTGCTGGCTGTTTTGCTTGCTATAATAGTGACAACCATCGTGGTAAAGAAAATTCGCAAAAAGAGATAATGTAGAATCTATCATAATAAAAAAGGCGTAGGGAGTGATTCCCTACGCCTTTTTTGCTTTATAGGAAATTCCTATAAAGCAAAAAGACGCTCCGCTAAGGATGCGCACCTCGCGGAGAGGAATTTAATTGCTACGCAATACCGCTCGGGCGCGGAGAATCTCGCAAGCGAGATTCTTTGTTCCGTCATAGGAATTTCCTATGTCACAATAAAATGTCTAGAACCCTAGTTCCTCGCCAACAAGGATAACCTTGATACGATTTGGAATACGGCTCGCTCTTGTGATAACAATCTGGTCACAGATGGTATCTCCAAGGCAGTTGCCGCATACACCAGTCACAGAACAAGGGGTGTTTTTGTTTAAACGAATGCAGTTTTGGGAAGCAGCTACATCACGGCTTCTTCCAACACCTTCTTCGACCGTTTTTACAATCTTATTCATGCCAGCTAAGATGATGACATGTTCGGGACCATAAATCAGAGCAGCAACGCGGTTGCCAGTTCCGTCGATATTGATAAGTTCCCCATCCTGGGTAATGGCGTTAGAGCTCATAAAATAGTAATCGCAGGATAAAGAATCATGGAAAATCTTCTTGGTTTCTTCTGGAGATGTTACTTTGGTACGGTCAAATAAACTTACATCAGAGCGCGCACGAAGGGCGTCTAAGATACCAATTTCATCCAAAGTAACTGAGCCGCCCCAGGCTGCAGTAGAACCAGCGGCAACTAAGGACATGGCTAATTCTTTCGCTTCCTCAATTGTTTCACAGTAGTGACCTTCCATATGACGCTTGGTGAGACCTTTGATAACGGTGTCTGCTAATTTCTTATAATAATCTTTTTTTACGCTCATAATATTCCTCCTGAAATAATATCTTAAGGTGCATATAATGAATAATTTAAAGGACTATACATAGTATAGTGATTTCCCCATAAGATTTCAAGAAATATGTTAGAATAAATTGCGTGTAACTTTGACATAAAATAAAAATGTGCTACAATTAATTCTTAGTTAGAAAAAATGGAATTGCAGTTAGAAAAGAGAGCAGTATTATGAAAAATATCAAAAAGCTATTATCCTATTATAAGCCTCATATGAAAATGTTTTGTGCAGACATGTTTTTTGCAACCTTATCGGCTTGCATTGCTCTGGCGTTACCACTGATTGTACGATATGTCACCAGTACGCTGATATATCTTCCGGCAGAGGAGATTGTTCGACAGATTACGATTATTGGTATCGCACTAATATTGCTAATTGGCTTGGATTTTTACTGTAAGTTTTTTATCGGAAACTACGGTCATGTAATGGGTGCAAAAATCGAATATGGTATGCGTGCAGAGATATTTAACCATATGCAGAAGCTGTCGTTTTCCTTCTACGACGACCAGAAGGTAGGACAACTGATGAGCCGTATTACAACAGACTTGTTTGATATTACGGAATTGCTTCATCATGGTCCGGAGAATATCATTTTGTCCGTATTAAAAATCACGGGTGCGTTGATTATCTTAACAGGGATTAATCCTGTGCTGACGCTGGCAGCTTTTGCAGTGCTTCCATTTATGTTTGCTTATGCATTTTTCTTAAATCGTAAAATGCGTGGTGCATTCCGAAGAAACCGCCAGAAAATCGCAGAAATCAATGCGCAGATTGAAGATAACCTATCAGGAATTCGTGTAGTAAAGTCCTTTGCCAATGAAGAAGTGGAGAATCAGAAATTCAAGGTTGGAAATGATGGATTTTTATCTGCGAAAAAGAATAGCTACTTGTATATGGGAAGCTTTCAGGCGGGAGTTGCCTCCTTTACAACGCTGATTCAGGTATGTGTCATTGTAGTTGGAAGCCTTCTGATTTCCAAGGGAAGTCTTAACGTGGTTGATTTGGTAACATTCCTCCTTTACATTGGAGTTTTTACGGACCCAATTCGTACCTTGATTGATTTTACAGAGCAGTTCCAGAATGGTTACAGCGGTTTTGAGCGTTTTATGGAGATTATGAATACAGAGCCTGACATTGCAGATGCACCAGGAGCAGTAGAATTAAAAAATGTGAAGGGTGATATAAGCTTTGAAGACGTTACCTTCCGCTATAATGATAATTCGGAGACCGTATTAAACGGTATCAATCTTGAGGTGCCGGCAGGTGCGTATATGGCGTTGGTTGGTTCCTCCGGTGCAGGAAAAACGACACTTTGCTCATTGATTCCTAGGTTTTATGATGTGAATTCCGGAACCATTCGAATTGACGGAAAGGATATTCGAGAGGTGACATTACAGAGTCTGCGTAGCCAGATTGGTATTGTCCAGCAGGATGTGTACCTCTTTGCAGGAACCATCTTTGAGAATATTGCGTATGGCAAGCCGGGAGCAACGCAGGAAGAGGTCATAGAGGCTGCCAAAAACGCGAATGCACATGACTTCATTATGTCATTCCCAGAGGGCTATAATACAGATATTGGTCAGCGAGGCATCAAGCTGTCCGGTGGACAGAAGCAGCGTCTGTCCATTGCCAGAGTGTTCTTAAAGAATCCGCCAATTCTGATTTTTGACGAGGCGACTTCGGCGCTCGATAATGAAAGCGAAAAGGTTGTGCAGGACTCCTTAGAAAGCCTTGCGAAGAACAGAACGACCTTCGTTATCGCACACCGTCTTACTACAATTCAGAACGCCGAGAAGATTCTTGTGCTTACGGAAGAGGGAATTGCGGAATCAGGAACGCATGAAGAGTTGCTGGAGAAGAAAGGAATTTATGAGAAGCTGTATCATATGCACTTCTAAAAGGTTCTTACAACGTTGCATTTTTATGTTTTTCATTGTAAAATAATTAGTTGTGAAAAAGTAAATAATGGGAAAATACTTAATATATATGAAGGAGATAGAACAATGACCAAAATTGACATTATTTCAGGTTTCCTTGGAGCTGGTAAGACAACATTTATCAAGAAAATGTTAGAAGAGGCGTTCAAGGGAGAACAGATTGTATTAATCGAAAACGAATTCGGCGAGGTTGGTATTGACGGCGGATTTTTAAAAGATTCGGGTATTGAAATTACAGAGATGAACTCAGGCTGTATCTGTTGTTCCTTAGTTGGTGACTTTGCTACAAACTTAAATGAAGTAATCACAAAATATCATCCGGACCGTATTTTAATCGAGCCATCTGGTGTAGGAAAATTATCAGACGTTATGAAGTCTGTTATCGATATTGAAAAAGAGCAGGATGTGAAGCTGAATGCCCTTGTAACGGTTGTAAATGCGTTAAAGGCACAGAAGCAGATGAAGGCTTTTGGTGAGTTCTTCAACAACCAGATTGAGCATGCAACAACCATCGTTCTTAGTCGTAGTCAGAATGCTACACCAGAGCAGTTAGAAGCTTGCGTAAAGCAGATGCAAAAGTTAAATCCAAAGGCTGCCATCATCACAACTGCTTGGGACGCAATCGATGGGAAACAGATTTTGAGCGTATTGGAAGGACAGGACAGCCTAAAGATGAAGGTGCTTGCGGAACATCACGCACATGAACACGAGCATCATCACCACCATGAACATGGGGAGGACTGCACATGTGGATGCCACGATCACGACCACGAGCATGAGCATCACCATCATCACGATGAGGACGAGCATGAATGCCGCCACGAACACCATCACCATGATGAGCATCATGAACATCATCATGAGCACGAACACCATCATGACCACGAGCACGAGCACGAACATCACCATGACGAGCATCATCACCACGATGAGCATCATGAACACGAGCATGGACACCATCACCACCATCATGCAGATGATGTATTTACAAGCTGGGGTAAG
>CAYPAM010000044.1:0-11671 GCA_964408715.1 uncultured Lachnobacterium sp. | reverse complement strand
ATTTCTCAGTGGAAGAGTTGGACAAGCTTTTAGACCTTGCCAATGACATTGAGAATAATCCTGAAAAGTACGCAGACGCTTGTAAGAGAAAGAAGCTTGCAACATGCTTCTACGAGCCAAGTACAAGAACTAGACTTTCGTTTGAAGCTGCCATGTTAAATCTTGGCGGTTCCGTTTTAGGTTTCGCCGGAGCTGATTCATCATCAGCAGCCAAAGGTGAAAGCGTTTCCGATACAATTCGTGTTATTTCCAGTTATGCAGATATTTGTGCAATGCGTCATCCAAAGGAGGGTGCCGCATTAGTAGCTGCTTCTAAATCCCTTATTCCTGTGATTAACGCAGGCGATGGTGGACATCAGCATCCAACCCAGACACTTACAGATCTTCTTACCATTCGTTCATTGAAAGGAAGATTAGACAATTTAACAATCGGTTTGTGTGGCGACTTGAAGTTTGGACGTACCGTACATTCGTTGATTCATGCACTGGTACGCTATGAAAACGTGAAGTTTGTCCTGATTTCGCCAGAAGAGCTTCGTATTCCGGAATACATTCGTGAGGATGTGCTGAAGGCAAATGGAATTGAGTTTCAGGAGGTTGAACGTCTTGAGGACGCTTTAGGAAGCTTAGATGCACTGTACATGACACGAGTACAGAAGGAACGTTTCTTCAACGAAGAAGAATACATCCGCTTGAAGGATTTTTACGTGTTGAACAAAGAGAAATTATCTCTTGCCAGAGAAGATATGTTAATCCTTCACCCATTGCCACGTGTGAATGAGATTGCAGTAGAAGTAGATGATGACCCAAGAGCAGTATACTTCAAGCAGGCACAATACGGCGTATACGTACGTATGGCTTTGATTCTGACACTGCTTAGCATTGAAGTGTAAGGAGGCGTGCCATGTTAAATATTAGTGGAATTCATGAGGGCTTTGTGCTTGACCACATTCAGGCAGGAATGAGCTTTCAGATATATCATGATTTGAAGTTAGATAAGTTGGATTGCACCGTAGCGATTATCAAGAACGCAAAGAGCAACAAGATGGGCAAAAAGGATATCATCAAGGTAGAATGTCCAATTGAAGCACTTGACCTTGATATCTTAGGCTTCATCGACCATAATATCACAGTCAATGTGGTAAAAGGCGACCGTATTGTAGAGAAGAAACCACTGACACTTCCGTGTGAAGTGAAGAATGTTATCAAGTGTAAAAATCCAAGATGTATCACATCTATCGAGCAGGAATTAGACCATGTATTCCTTCTTACAGATCCGCTTAAGGAAGTATATCGTTGCAAATACTGCGAAGAGAAGTACATCAATCCAGCTAGACGCAAAAAATAGAAAAACAGGGCTGTTGCAAGTTTTGCAACAGCCCTGTTGTCTATTCGTCTGCCTGGGTTGCTTCTAACGAATCATAGATGATTTGATAATAATCGTTGCTAATAATCTGGAGCGAGATTTCGAATTTGTTCTGTACGTAGTTGATGCAGGCATCAATATATTCCTGCGATACCTCTTCCTTGTCTACCAGATATTTGATTTTACCATTTGAGGTGTTGTATTTGATTTTGTCCGTGATAAAGCTCTGGTTATACAACATCGCAACATGGAAGGAATTTGGGTCTAAGATATCAGTTCCTGCCAACAATCTTGAGTCATAATCCACACCGAAGAGATTCAGTAAGGTTGGGAGAATGTCGACGGAACAGCATGGAGTATCAACGACAACTGGTTCTGTCATTCCTGCGTTATAGCAGATGAATGCGTTTTCATAGATTCCATACGTAGATTCAATGGAATAGCCATTGAAGGTTGCCAATTCTTTGAATTCAGAATCAGTCAAACCATATGGATAATGGTCGTTGGTTAATACGATAACGGTATTCTCCAGACAGCCGGCTTCTTCCAGACCTGCAAGCAGGTCAGTCAGCATATTCTCTAATTCAAGGTTAGCGGCGATGTAGGCTTTTACATGGCTGCTTACATCCAGTGGGTCAACGATTTCTCGGTTGCGGTATACCATAGGGCTATGTGCCTTATCGGTATCCTCACCTATTTCGTAATATGGATGGTGACCACTGTAGGTCATGTAATAAGCGTGGAACTGCTGTACATTGCCATTTTCGTCTACATTGCTTAAATAATCAGACATGGTCTGGTTGATGGTCTCTCGGTCAGAGTTCGGACGGTTGGTGGTGTAGGTTAATTTGCCGGATTTGTCAAATACACCATCGATATATGCACCATCCATAAAACGAAGCACATTATAGCCCATGTTTAGATGTGTGGTTTCGCGGTCATAATAGGAGCCGTTATTGCTATGGTATGCATACGTTGTTGCGCCGAGACTCTGGAACATGTTGCCCATGCAGTACGGCAGATATTTGTCCGAAGACAGCTTAAATGTAGAGTTTGACTTCAGCTCTGAGGTTTTTCCAACGGTATTCGGCATAAGACCGGTACAGAAAGCGTATTCGCCATTGGTTGTAACGGATTTGAAGGAGCCGTAATAATTGTTAAATACGAAGCCGTTATTGGTCATCATATACAGAGTTGGTGTCAATTCCTCACTAATCATATAGGACGTAAAGCTTTCGGCACAAATCATAATCAGATTATAGCCTTCAAAATAACCGGTATATTCGTTGGTATTTGAGCCGGGCTGTGACTGTACATACTGATGTAAGGCAGTAATAGCAGAGCTGGTTTCGCCTGCAAGAAGTGCATCAAAGTCGATGTCTAAGATGTTTTTGGTCTTGGTTGGAGCTACTACTTCGGTACTTGGTTCGGTTGTTCCTTCTGTACCCTCTGTATCTTCCGTATCGATACTAGAAGTGTCTTCGGAGGAGAAGCTTTCTGTTGTAGTGTTTCCACCAAGAAGTGCGGACATATCATCATCCTTAAATGCATTCTCCATATCAGAGTCGCTTCTTGTAAATATCATTCCGGATACATCCAGACGGAAGGAAGTAAGAAGACCAAAGTTCTCCATATTGTTATCAAGGATGCCGGGATTCTGCTTGTACATAGAGATTGGTGTGTAAGCGCCGGTTCCTTCTACATAGAGCAGACCATAACAGCCAAAATGCAGAACAATAGCCAACACAATGTTCACAAGACACAGTGGAACGGCTTTTCTGGTTGGCTTAATCTTAAGCGCAAGCTCTAATGCAAAAATCACAGTTAATGCAACATACAATAGAATCGATGGGATACTATCAATGATGGCATCGGTCATTTCATTTCCGAAGTTTTCTACGACATCGCCACCCATAAATATCTTATTAAATTCCATATATGTCTGGAATACGTGATTATAACAGGTTTGTACACACGCCCAGATAGCAGGTATTGCCATGGCGATAACGCTCAATGTAATATTCACCTTTCTTGGAAAAAGTGAAAAGATAGCGGTGAATAAAAATCCAAGCGGCAAACAGAAGATGATTGGATAGAGAAGTCTTGTGGACAGGCCAAAGCCCTGCAAAAAGTGGAACAACAGCTCCAGTACCACATAAAATCCAGATAACATGCCTGCCTGTAACAGGAAGTTCAACCATTCTTTACGGTTGAGTAATGCTTTGTTCATAACGAGCCCCTTTTACCTAATGTATATTTTCATAGACTAAACACAAGTATGCTATTTTTTCTTGAAAAAGTCAAGGATTTATGCGGTTTTCTGATTCGTCGCAGACAAGGAGAAGCTGCTCATAAAATAATCCCGCAACCATCCATAAGGGCAGGAAATCCATGCGGATTAATCCTTTGACAGAATACTTGCAACCACTGTAATTCCAAGGGCATACGCCCATCTTAGTGAGGAGACTGCCGCTAAGATATTCGCAGGTTAGGATACCACAGCCGTAGAGCAGTCCGCGCGCAGGAGTTGGCCAGTGCTTAATCTTTGGATATATGAGGTTAATCCCTGCCGCCATTCCATAGATGGGAAACATCCAGGCAGAGGTTTGCCCTGTGAGTTTTTTGTCTTTTTTGCAGGCGGAGGCAAAAGAAGTGAAGGCGACCTCAATACACCAGCCGGCAAGACCACATACAACGAAGTTTTTTCCGTACATAATGACCTCCAAAGTATAATTTGTTTGTAATATTACTTATTTTGTCATATAATAATAAGAAGTATGCACAAAATCCTGCTAAGAAAAGTCAATCGCTTCGTTGCAGGTTTATAAAAAAGGTATGAGGTGAATCCGTGGCAAAATTCGCGAATGTGATTGTTGATATTTCACATGAAAAATTGGATAAGACATTTCAGTATCTCATTCCGGATGAGTTGCAGGAGGAAGTGCGTGAGGGAGTCCTGGTTGATATTCCCTTTGGAAAGCGCCAAATGACGGGATATGTGGTGGAGCTGACCGATGAAGCGGAGTTTGATGAGAGCCGTATAAAACCAATCGTTGGCGTAAAAAAGGGTAGTGTTCCAATCGAATCGCAACTGATTGCGTTAGCGGCGTGGATGAAGAAAAACTACGGCGGGACAATGAATCAGGCACTAAAGACAGTGATACCGATTAAGCAGCAGACCAAAGCAATTGAGCGCAAGACGTTGGTACTCTTATTGAACAGGGCGGAAGCGTTTCAGACGCTGGCGCTCTGGGAGGCAAAGCATTATACCGCCAAGGCAAGGCTGCTTCGTGAACTGATTGCGGAAGGCGAGCTGGACTATTCCGTGGTAACGCAGAAGCTGCACGTATCTGCGGCAACGGTAAAGAGTCTGGAGAGCCAGAAGATTATACGAGTTGAGGTGTCCAAGGAATACCGTAATCCGGTCGGTCATATGCAAAGCGCTGGCTATCATCTGACCTTGAATCACACGCAGCAGGCGGTGGTGGATGACGTAACAGCGGATATGGACGCTGGAATTGCCAAAACCTATCTGCTAAAGGGTGTTACGGGTAGTGGCAAGACAGAGGTATATATGGAGCTGATTGCTCATACCATCGCGATGGGGAAGCAAGCGATTGTACTGATTCCCGAGATTGCACTCACGTATCAGACGGTTATGCGTTTTTATAACCGATTTGGCAATAGGGTATCGATTATGAATTCCAGATTGTCTCAGGGCGAACGATACGACCAGTATCTTCGCGCGAAGAATGGAGATATTGATATTATGATAGGGCCGCGTTCGGCACTGTTTGCTCCATTTTCCAGATTGGGACTGATTATTATAGATGAGGAACACGAAGCCTCTTATAAGAGCGAAACGGTTCCAAAGTATCATGCAAGAGAGACTGCGATTGAACGTGCGCGTATGAATGGCGCAAGTGTTGTACTTGGGTCGGCGACTCCTTCCTTGGACAGTTACTACCGTGCAAAAGAAGGCGATTATCAATTATTAGAGCTGACCGAGCGTGTGCACAAGAAACCTCTTCCAACGTGTGAGGTTATCGACCTGCGAGAAGAGCTTAAAAGTGGCAACCGCTCCATCTTAAGTGGCAGACTGCAAACACTCATGGAGGAACGCTTGGCGAAACGACAGCAGATGATGCTGTTTATCAATCGTCGCGGTGTGGCGGGCTTTGTCTCCTGTCGTTCCTGTGGACATGTTGTGAAATGTCCGCATTGTGATGTGTCACTCAGCCAGCATAACACGTCAGGACAGCCGGACGGAGGCAAAATGGTGTGTCATTATTGTGGTTATGAAGAACCGGCACCAACCGTTTGCCCATCCTGCGGGTCTAAATACATCAGTGGATTTAAGGCAGGTACGCAGAAAATCGAGATGATGCTGAAGGAACGATTCCCACAGGCGAGAGTGCTTCGTATGGATTTTGACACCACCAGAACCAAGGATTCTTACGAGCAGATTCTGCAAGCTTTTGCGAATCAAGAGGCGGATATCCTGATTGGTACGCAGATGATTGTAAAAGGGCATGACTTTCCGAATGTAACGCTGGTTGGCGTATTGGCCGCAGATATGTCGCTTCATGTGAGTGATTTTCATGCAGCAGAGCGAACCTTCCAGCTTTTGACACAGGCAGCAGGCCGTGCAGGGCGGGGTGAGTATCCGGGGGATGTGATTATCCAGACCTATAATCCACAGCATTATGCGGTGTTAACGGCAAAAGAGCAAAGCTATGAGGATTTCTATGAACAGGAAATTACATATCGCAGCCTGATGACATATCCGCCGATTTGGAATATGCTGGTGATTATGTGCACCTCACAGCAAGAGCAGCAGCTGGAATATGTGACCAAAAAGCTGAAAAAGAGGCTGGAGCATCACATAGACACAGAACCTTCACTGGAGGGTGAGAGAATACAACTGATTGGTCCGGCGGATGCAACCATTGCAAAAGTAAATGATATTTACCGCAAGGTGATTTATATGAAAACAAAAGAATATCAGACACTCGTTCTATTAAAAGAACGAATGGAATATTACGTAAAAGACAACAAGGATTTTCAAAATGTATCCGTACAGTTTGACTTTAATCCAATGAGTGGTTTTTAAGGAGGAAGATTATGGCTTTAAGAGAAATTCGTGTGCAGGGAGACCCGGTACTTACCAAGTTGTGTAAACCAATTACTGAGGTCACTCCAAAGATTGTGGAATTGATTGATGATATGATTGAAACTATGTATGAAGCAAATGGCGTAGGCCTTGCGGCGCCGCAGGTTGGTATTTTAAAAAGACTTGTCGTTATAGATGTTGGAGAGGGCCCAATCGTAATGATTAATCCAACCATCCTTCAGGCAGATGGTGAGCAGACAGGCTCTGAAGGGTGCTTAAGTGTTCCCGGCAAGGCTGGTCAGGTAACTCGTCCAAACCATGTAATTGCCCGCTTCTATGACGAAGAGATGAACGAATGCGAGGTAGAAGGTACAGAGCTTCTTGCAAGAGCAATCTGCCATGAGTTAGACCATCTGGACGGACATATCTATGTGGAAAAAGTAGAAGGTGAGTTGTACGACGTAAACTACGAAGAAGACGAGGAATAAGAATGAGAGTTATCTTTATGGGAACCCCTGATTTTGCGGTGGGGACATTAGAAGCGATTATGGAAGCCGGACATGAGGTGGTACTGGTTGTCACTCAGCCGGATAAGCCGAAGGGCAGAAGTGGAGCATTGCAGTTTCCTCCAGTGAAGGAATGTGCAGTGGCACACAACATCGAGGTGTTCCAGCCAAGAAGAATCAGAGAAGAAGAAAACGTAGAATTTTTGCGCAAATACAATCCGGACATTATCGTGGTAGCAGCCTTTGGACAGATTCTTCCAAAGAGCATTTTGGATATGGCGGAATATGGCTGTATCAATGTGCACGCATCACTTTTACCAAAATATCGTGGCGCAGCGCCGATTCAATGGTCCATCATCAATGGGGATGAATTTACCGGTGTTACGATTCAGCGCATGGATGTAGGTGTTGATACCGGAGATGTGATTGCAAAATGCCAGATTCGTATCACAGAGGACGAAACCGGTGGTGGACTTTTTGACAAGCTTGCTGTGGTAGGAGCGCAGCTTTGTGTAGAGACGATGGCAAGTATTGAGGCAGGAACTGCAGAATACATCCCGCAGGACCATGAGCAGGCGACGCATGTATCGATGATATCCAAGGAATTCGGTGATATCGACTGGCACCGTCCGGCGGTTGAAATTGAGCGCCTGATTCGTGGATTAAATCCATGGCCAAGTGCTTATACTACTTTAGATGGAAAAACCTTTAAAATCTGGAAAGCGAAGGTGGTCTCTAATGCGAATGACCATCAGCCGGGCTGTATTGTAAATGTTACCAAGGATAGCATGGAAGTACAGACCGGAAATGGCGTATTAGCGCTACTTGAGGTTCAGATTGAAGGGAAAAAGCGTATGGAGGCTTCCGCCTTTTTGCGCGGTTACAATGTAGAACAGGGAACCTTTTTACGATAGTTAAGTTACGAGGAGGTTTCACCCCAAAGGAGGAATTGATATGTTATGGGATTCTACTTATATTCTGGTGTTGATTGGTGCAGTGATTTGTCTTATCGCATCAGCAAACGTAAAGTCAACTTATAAGAAATACGCACAGTATCGCAGTGCGACAAATATGACAGGCGAGCAGGCGGCTCAGAGGCTTCTGGCAGCAGCCGGAATTCGTGATGTTAGAGTAGAACATGTGGCGGGGGACTTGACGGACCACTACAATCCTTCTACGAAGGTGTTGAAGCTGTCAGATAGCGTGTACGGTTCTACATCAGTGGCGGCAATTGGTGTGGCAGCGCATGAATGTGGACATGCCATCCAGCATGCCAAGGGTTACGTACCGCTAAGCCTTAGAAGTGCTTTTGTACCAATTGCAAATATTGGTTCCGCATTGGCATGGCCTGTGATTTTACTCGGATTGTTTATCAATTCAGAATCCTCTCAGTTAATCATCAACGTGGGAATTTTTCTGTTTTCTTTTGCAGTCATCTTCCAGTTGATTACATTGCCGGTGGAGTTCAATGCATCCAGACGCGCATTAGCGCTGATAGAACAGCAGGGGATTTTGAGTGAGTCAGAATTGCCTTATACGAGAAAAGTATTAGGTGCAGCAGCACTCACTTATGTGGCGAGTGCTGCATCTGCGCTGTTACAACTGCTCCGTGTAATCATTTTATTTGGAGGCAGAAGACGAAATGACAAATAGCGTTAGTGTACGAGAGCTGGTACTGGATATTCTTATAGAAGTGAATGAAAAGGACCAGTATTCGCACCTTGTTATCAGAGATGTGCTGAATAAGTATCAGTATCTTGAAAAACAGGAAAGAGCATTTTTGACGCGCCTTGCAGAAGGAACCATCGAGCATATGCTGGAGATGGATTTTATCATCAATTCCTTTTCGAAGGTCAGAGTGCGCAAAATGAAACCACTGATTCGAAATCTTCTCCGAATGAGTGTATACCAATTAAAATATATGGATTCCATTCCGGACGCTGCCGTGTGCAATGAGGCAGTAAAGCTTGCCCAAAAGCGTGGCTTCGGACAACTGCGAGGCTTCGTAAACGGAGTGCTTCGCAATATTGCAAGAGATATGGACAAGCTGGCATATCCGAATGCGAAGCTGGAACCGGTGGCATATCTGGAAGTGACCTATTCCGTGCCGGCATGGATAGTAGAAAAATGGCTGGCGGATTATGGCTTTGAACAGACGGAAAGCATCTGTGCGAGCTTCTTAGAAGAAAAGCCGATTACGATTCGTACAAATCTGACAAAATGCACACCAATAGAGCTACAGGATACCCTTGTGGCAGAGGGTGTGACGGTACATCCGGTGGAGTGTCTGGATTATGCCTTTGAGATAGAAGACTTCGATTATCTGAACCTGCTTAAGAGCTTTGAGGATGGATTGTTCTATGTGCAGGATATCAGCTCCATGATGGTAGCAGAAGTGGCTGCCCCACAGGAAGGCAGCTTCGTGATTGATGTATGTGCAGCACCTGGCGGAAAGGCTTCTCATCTTGCAGAGAAGCTGCATGGAACAGGAATGGTGGAAGCAAGGGATTTGACCGAATATAAGGTCTCTCTCATAGAGGAGAATATAAAGCGTCACGGACTTGCCAATATGCGTGCGCTCCAGAAGGATGCGACATGCTATGATGCGGACTCGAAGGAAAAAGCAGACGTGCTGATTTGTGACCTTCCATGCTCCGGTCTTGGGGTTATGGGCAAAAAGACCGACATACGTTACAAGATGACTGCTCAAAAACAGGCAGAGCTTGTGGATTTGCAGCGACAGATTCTTGATACCGTACATTCCTATGTAAAAAGGGGTGGTACATTGGTATATAGTACCTGTACGATTCATAAAAATGAAAACGAGGGCAATGTGGCATGGTTTTTACAAGAGCATCCTGAGTTTGAACTTGTGTCACAGGAGCAGATGCTTCCGGGAACTACGTATCACGATGGATTTTTCATCGCAAAGCTAAGGAGAAAATAGAGGAAACCTATGACAGAAAAAATCGATATAAAGTCTATGAACCTTTCGGAGCTGACGGCTTTTCTGGAGGGACTAGGCGAAAAGGCATTTCGTGCAAAGCAGATTTACCAGTGGATTCACGAAAAGCAGGTGGACAGCTTTGAGGAAATGACGAATGTTTCTAAAAAACTAAAAGAGACGTTGGAGGAACAAGCGTATCTTACCTGTCTTAAGAAGGAAGAGGTGCAGATATCCCAAATCGATGGCACAAGAAAGTATTTATTCCTGCTGGACGATGGTAATGTTATCGAAAGCGTGCTGATGCGCTACAAGCACGGCAATTCCGTGTGCATTTCCTCACAGGTAGGGTGTCGTATGGGCTGCCGTTTCTGTGCGTCCACGCTGGATGGGCTGGTAAGAGGTCTGTCCCCGGGAGAGATGCTCGACCAGATATACCAGATTGGAAAAGATATTGGGGAGCGAATCTCGAATGTAGTCGTAATGGGAACCGGGGAGCCACTGGATAACTATGATAATTTGCTAAGGTTTATCGAGCTTCTAACGGATGAGCATGGTATACATATCAGCCAGAGAAACCTAACGGTTTCGACGTGCGGAATTGTTCCAAGAATGCGAGAGCTTGCGGATAAACAGCTTGCGATTACACTTGCACTTTCGCTACATGCGTCGAATCAGGCAAAACGCTTAGAGCTGATGCCGGTGGCAAACAAATACGAGATTCAGGAGGTCATTGATGCCTGCAAATATTATTTTGAGAAAACAGGCAGACGAATTACCTTTGAATATAGCCTGGTAGGCGGGGTAAATGATACGGACGAGGACGCAAAAGAGCTGTCTAAGCTGATAAAAGGTATCAATTGTCATGTGAATTTGATTCCGGTTAACCCAATCAAAGAGCGGGATTATGTGCAATCAAATGCCCAAGTTATCGAAGCTTTTAAAAATAAACTTGAAAAAAACTGTATAAATGTTACTATTAGAAGAGAAATGGGCAGGGACATTGATGGTGCCTGCGGCCAGCTTCGCAAAAGATACAGAGAAAGGACTACGAAAGAATGAAGACGTTTTCCATAACGGACACAGGAGTCATGCGTACTATGAACCAGGACTACTGTTTTACTTCAGATACTTCTGTCGGGAATCTGCCGAATCTCTATATTGTTTGTGATGGAATGGGCGGTCATAAGGCCGGCGATTATGCATCGAGATATACCGTGGAACGTATCGTGGCATCGATAACAAGAAGCCGCTGGAACGATCCGGTACGAATGATTCGAGAGGCAATCCAGAAAGCAAACGAGATATTGATTGTGGAATCTCAGGAGGATGAGGATAAGCAGGGAATGGGTACAACAGTTGTTGTGGCCACAATTATCGACCACAGATTGTATGTAGCCAATGTTGGCGATAGTCGCTTGTATGTGGCAGGAAATACAATTGAACAAATCACGAAAGACCATTCATTCGTAGAAGAAATGGTCCGAAGAGGTGAGGTCGCACCAGAGAATGCCAGAACCCACGAGAAAAAGAATGTCATTACCAGAGCTGTTGGCGCTGGAAAGAAGATTGAGATTGATTTCTTTGAAGTAGAGTTAGGTGATAAGGACACTGTGCTGATATGCACGGATGGATTATCCAATATGGTAACAGATGAGCAGATATTTAAAATTATGATGTCTCATGTGGATACCGAAGCTACCTGCATGAGTCTGGTAGAAGAAGCAAATAAAAACGGTGGT
>CAYPAM010000043.1:0-11711 GCA_964408715.1 uncultured Lachnobacterium sp. | reverse complement strand
AAAAGCTTCTAGCAGAAAGCTCTTTTAAGGACTATGGCATTTTCCTATAACAAACATGGTGGGGGGCGTGGTGGCGAGCTACATCTAACATCTAACCTCAAAAAAAGCTGTTGCGTTAGGGATTTCGGGAAAATCCATTTAGCAACAGCCCTCTTTTATTGCGCCTATGTGAATAGTTCCTCTAGGATGCTTTGGTAGGCTTCATCCAGTCTCCAGATAGACAGCTTCGACAAGCCACCCGCCGACTCTGTAACCCATGCGCCCGCCTCGTCCTTGTAGTATTTCTCGCTAATAAAGCGCACACGCCCCATAATGTCAGCTTCATCGTAAACCTCCGGTTCTACAATGTGAATCGTCACCATCCGCTTCGATGTATTCCCCACACTATCACGCGCAAAGAACGTCTCTGTTACATATCCTTCCTTGCGAAACATCGTAAAATCCGTTGCACTGTAATCCAGCATATAGAAGCACTCGCCGTCTCGAATTCCATAATCAAGCACTCCATCCTCTGCATCGACGACTAAGACCTGTGCGGCAAGCCACTCCTCTGTGATTGTTCCAGACATCGCATCCGCAAGCGTCACATACAAATCACCTTCCTCAATCACCGGCGAATCATCCCATACTGCATAGAAGGTTATCGTCGCATGATTCTGTAACCCGAGTCCCAGTTTCTCAACCAAGTCTGCCATCTGCACCTGCTCCTTGCATGCATACTCCGCATAGGAATCGCCCTCATAGAGACTCCATCCAACTAACGTATACCCCTCCTTAACGAAGCAATCCGCCGGAAGCGTCAGCGTCCTTCGATAAGACATCGTCGGATTATAGATATCCCCGCTTCCGCCATTGCTATCGTAGCACACCAGATACTCATTCGGATACCAGGTCGCATATAGCTTTACAAGAGGAATATACTCCGCAATCCACTCCTCGGTAATCACTTCTTCCGTAATATACATCGGCTTTACTGCCGTCGGGTCAGTACTCCAGCCAATCTGCGTATAGCCCTCTCTTACAAAGCCTAAATCTGGTAGCGTAGTCCCACAGTTGTCATAGGTATACGACCTCGTCTGCATCGTCGTATCTGCATCGCTCCAATTTCGATAAAACTGTGCCTTGACTGTCGTATATATCGCATTTGCCGTTAACGAAACATTTGCATTCGACATCACAAAGCTGTACTTTTTCGTTGAGGTATTCTTAGACCCACTCCACTTAGAAAAGGTATAGCCACTTTTTGCAACCGCATCAATCGTAACTGTCGCTCCATAGCAGTACGTTCCTGCTCCGGACACGCGCGCAATTCCGCTGCCACACGATAGCTTCACTTCATAGAATAGCCCTGTAACGGTCTTATCAAAGTAGCTTTTCAGGTTCGTCTTGGAAGCTTCTGACCAATTTCTTGCATTTACAATTCCATCGTAGGTCGTATAGACCTTTCCTGTCGTTGCACCCCCATCCGTAATTGACCCTTGCAATACACCGTCGACTTTGACGACCATGCACGCATCAAAGATAATCTTACAGTTTGCCTTTTCCAGCGCAGTCCTTGACTTTGCAGACATTGCAGACTTTAGCTTTGCAAAGGAGCAGGCATACAGCGTGTACTGGTAGTTCGTAGTATATTGATAGTCAATTGCCGAGATGTAATCTCCTCCCAACGCAAAATACAAGGTTTCCAAAACCTTCTCATTTGCATCCTGAATCGTCACCTTCCAGCCTACTGTCTCGTATTTGACACTTGCAGTCGTAGAACGCTTTGCCTTGGTCCCATAGTAGATGATGCCTTTGCCATCCGTTCCCGGCTGAAACACCATCGCACTCTCATATTCCTCAAAGAAATCCTGCGCATTGGAAAACACATCCGCCCCCACCTCTACGGGAATTGCAACCAATCCAATGCAGAAACAGCATACGCTCAATAAGGCTACACAATTATTCCAAAATCGCTTCATATACCTTATCCTCCCATACTTCTTTGATTTGCTCTATCGACACCTGCGCCGCGGTATCTCTGGCCTTCCAGCCTGTATAACCAGCGGGAAGCTTTGGCATTGGGCAGACCTCCCCCTTGGTAAGCTGATACTCCTTGTACAATTCGTCTTCTATCCAAAACTGCACCACAACCCGCGCATCCTCTACAACCTCTCGCTCTACGATTGCGGTCTTCTCACAGGACAGCGTCTTAGTCTGTCCATTGAACTGACGGAAGCTCTCCTCTACTCTGACACTGATGATTCCTTTCTGCAGGTCCATCTGCTGCACCTGCACTGTAACGTCCTCCTTACCCCCAAGTGCCTGCGTAATCTCCTCTATCATTGAAGCAAGGATTGCTTCCTCCTCCACCTCCCTGTAATTCTCCTCCAGAGTGGATTCCACGATTCGCGCTACGCTGGTTTCCAATTCATTCTTGCGTGTCTGGGTAGAAAACACAGAAAAACCAATTGTTATGGTATAGAAGCAAATTGCGATTCCAAGCATCGCCAAAATCACGTTCTTCATACAACCGCCTCCTTATTCACCAATATCTTGACCACCATGTCTCTGGTACGTCCGTTTGCATGACGCGCAGTAACGGATACCTGATAAACACCCGGCTTCGAACAATAGATTTCGCTTCCGTCACCGGACACCCCTACCTCGCCTTCTGTATCTCCTATACATAAGCCGCCAAGCACCGTTATGGTGATGGACTCTGCCTCTTCTCCCTCCACCGCGAAACACTCCTTTGCCGTTATCCACTGTCCGGCAACGCATGCATAGGCATCTACCACCGTTACCTTGGGTATCGCCGTACTCATATAGCTTGCAAATGCACTTGTTTGATTTCCTCCCGAAATCTGCGACATTCCGTTCTTATTTCCAAAGGATAACGTGGCGAACATCCCAAGAATCAGAAATGCCACAATCCCTGTAATAATTGCACCACCATAATGCTCCATAATCTGTTTCATATTACTCCTTTCCAGCCAGCTGTCACATGGCTTGCAGGAGCAGCTGCAAGCCTGCCAAAACTGCTCCTCCTACCACAGACAGCACGATGCTAATTCCATACTCTTCGATAATTTGCTCCATGCTGCCTCCTATCTCGCATAGCCTATGATATTCTGTTGTCCGTAAACTCCAAAAAAGGGAATATCCACCGCATATTGCAAGGTCACCTCTGCCATTGCCATATCCTCTAAGTCTTCCGGGATATCCTCAATACAAGTACAGCAAACAGCTGCCTCATACTCCGGATATAGCAGTACTCGAAGCTTGTAGCCACACTCCTTGGCGGTAACAAATGCATCCTCTAACACGGCAATGCTATAATCACTATCCTCCAACTCGCTCACTATAACCGCATGGAGATTCTGCGCCTGCATTGTCTCAAAAAAAACGCCTAGAATCCCCGTCGCAGACAGCGTCATAAATAACACCATAAATACGCCTGTAAAGGCCTTCATAATCTGACTCATCGCCACCTCCTATAAAACAGGCATCTGCATAAACTGAAACATCAGCACCATAAGATCTGCCACAAGTTTAAATGACGCCGTAAGCATTGGCACCAGAAACAATACATACATACCTGCAGCGGACTTCTTCAACATCTGTGTCTCCGTGATGTCTAAAAGCTCCAGATTCTTATCCACCAGCTCACTGATTTGCTTGTCTGCATTTCCACTATTGCCAATAGACAGCGAGAACAACATTCCCATCGCTGAATGAATCTCCGGAATCGCAAACCCTTTTAAAAACATATGATATGGTTCTGACGATTCCGGCTGCATTTGTAGCCTTTCCGTCAGCAAAAACAGTTCCTTGCGCAGAACACCCGGTACATACTCTCTGGATTTTTGCAACGCCACCTGAACGTTCTCACTTTGTAAGAGCAGTACCAAATCCAGCAGCCAGTTTGGAAAAGCGTATTTGATTTCCCTGCTAAGGGTCTTTTCCATCAATGCCCTGCCAATCTGATGCTGATTCATAAACAGCAGGGTTACCCCCATAGCTATGACCACCAGCCACTTGCGCCCAAGCAGCCACAGAATCAGTGTAATTACGAGCCCAACCGCACCCAGAATGAGGGAAGTGTGTTTTTCTTTTTCCATATCATAGTTCTGATAGCTCTCCATCTTCTCGACATAGTAATCCTCGCCCTCTGTCAGCTGCAGCTGTATCCAATCCTCCGCCAGATACTTCTGTGCGCGGTAAATCACCAAATCATCCGCTACTATCACAAGTAGCGATAAGATTTGCAGTAACCAGTTGGTACTGATATCCATATCCATCACAGGAAGGTACAGAATTGCACCACAAATAATCAGTGATGCCACCACGGATAACAGTACATCTGTAAACTGTTTCCTACGGTCGGCAATCGCCTCCTTGAGACGCTTCTCCCATCGGCTTTTGTCCGCAAGTAGCAGCATTACAGGCTTTTCAATCTCGCCACCGTAATACTCTACATGCGTCATGAACTTGTGCACATCGCGGATGCGCTTGCATGGATACTCCTTATCAATCAGCCCCAGCGCCTCATCTAAGACCTCCACCTCATCAAAGGTCATCTCCATATAGTCGTGTGCCTTCTCAACCAGCGTCTTCATCTCGCCCTCTGGCAGAGTCTGCCGCACATCCCTGACTGCAGGAAACACCTTCTCCTCCTTCACAAAGGCATAGAGAATGGTATCCAGATATAACGACACCTCATAGAAGCGCTTCTGGTTCTGCTGTGATATCTCATATCTTCTCCGGTGCTTTGGTATCATAAAAAGTGCCCACACCACAAGCCCTGCCATAATCCATCCATTCAGTTTCAGCACCACATGGAGCAGATAAATTAAACAAAAAGCAATCACATATATCATCTCACACCTCCTAGACCACATGCTCAGGAGTAAGAAGATACTCTTCCAACCATTGATTTTCAAATGGATGTTCTACCCCTGCCCGACGAAAAATGCGAAGCACCGCCTCTGGCAGGTTGTCAAGGATACGCATCCCATCAAACACAACCATTTCGATTCGGTTAACCCCTTTTTCTCGAATATAGAAGCATACCTGATCCAGATATCGACGTCCGATTCCATCCTCGCCTACGCGTTTTCGCACAAGGACGCCTACGTCGAGAGCCTGGAAAATGTCATTTTCCATTCGATCCGAATCCACGCGATTCTCCAGCATATTCAAAATCCTATCCGGTACATTTCGCACATCATCCGTATGCAGCGTTGTCATACCTCGCACGCCTGTCGACCAGCTTTCCAGCAGGTACTTCACCTCTTTTGAGCGCGCCTCAGACAGCATAATCCACTTCGGATTCAGTCGCAGACTGGACTTTATCGCATCTGCATAACCGAACGTATCCTCGCTTACCTTCATCTCGATACAGTCCTTCCCCGGATTCGTCTTCGCATAACGAATCTCAAGCGTATCTTCAATGGTTATCACTCGCTCATTCGCTGGAATAAACTGTGAGAAAAACTTGACGCATTCTGTTTTTCCCACGCCCGGCATTCCGCAAAAGGTCAGATTCATATGGCTTTGCACACAGTTAATGAGCAGCGCCAGTATCTCCTTCGAGCAAAAACCATCCTTCAATGCATTCTGTGCCGTAAGCCTTATCACCGGCGGGGTTTTACGAATGCTGATACTTCTTCCCGAACGCGCTACCGACTCATGCAGAATCGTTACACGAAGCTCACTTGTCTCCGCCTCCAGCTCCGGGCACCGCTTATTGAACTGACGACTGACCACATTGGCAATCCGTTGTGTAAACTGCTCTACAAAAGCCCATGTAATATTCTCATCCACGTACTCCTGATTGACACGATACCGCTCATTGAATACGTTGGTAATCCATACTTCCTTGCCATTGTAATCAATATCTGTAATATCCGGATTAGCAATATACTTCCAGAGGGGGCCAAAATATTCTCTCCCTAACTCCATACTGCCTCCTACATCTCGCTTCCAAGGATTTCCGTGTCAAGCACTGCTCCATCCAGACTTACGCCTGCCTGATCTAAAAAGCTTTCAATCAGCTCCGAAAAAGCCGAACCGATAATTCCGTTTTCTCCGGTTCCAATCACCGCAGAAATGACTGCAATCAGCGATAAAATCGCAATAATAGTTACAATTACTCCACCATATTCCTGAAATACTTCTTTCATATCTTTTCCTTTCTCCGCATCACAAAAAAGCGGTCCAAAAATGATATGCAGGACGTTTATTCACATAAATATACAATTGGATAATACCGAGACTATCGGCATTGATTCTGTGTCCTGCATGCTTGCAAAACACTTAAAGATAAAAAAAAAGACACTTGTATTATAACGAGCTTTGCATCTGTTTGTAAAGTAAAAATTTTCTAATTATTATTTTCCATCAAAAAAGTGGTCGCTACATGCGACCACTTTCTATTACTTTTTCCTTTAATTCATTGGCAAGTCTGTCATTTTCTTCGTTGTATTCACGAAGCTGATCGACATGCTCGGTAATTATCATGACACTATCTGTCATCTCGCCTGCTGCCATCGCGGATTCGTTCGAAGCGCTACGAATCGATTCTATCGTTTTGGTTGCCTCACCCAACTGCTCTGACAGATTCTGTGCGATATACGCAAAATCCTGCATCTTATCAAACATAATCTTGGAATCGCCCTGGTACTTGTGTCCGACCTCTACCAGCTCAGTATAGCTTCCAACCGTCTTCTCACGCATGAATTCTACCACCTTCTGGGCTTCCTCCGCCAACTGGCTTACCGCAGTAAGTACGATATTGGAAATATCATTAATCTCGCTGGCTGTCACACTCGTCATAGCCGCAAGCTTGGTAATCTCATCCGCAACAACTGCAAAACCACGACCTGCATCTCCTGCATGTGCTGCTTCAATTGAAGCATTGAGTGCCAGCAGGTTTGTCTGGTCTGCAATCTCCATAATATTCTTGGTCAGGTCTAGGATACGCTCTGCCTTTTTCGATTCTACAATCTTCTCATTCATCGCCTGCTCAACAGCCTCGGCCTTCGCCTCAACCTCGCGGCGCTCCACCTCGGAACGTTTCATAATCTCATATGCCACGTTGTTGCTGTTCTGCGCATAATCTGCGCCTTCCTTTGCTTCTTCGCTCATCTGCACGAAGGATTCGTCCATCTCCTCCATCGTATCCGATATCTCATTGATATTGGAAGACATCTCTTGCATTGATGCGCCGAATTCTTCCATCATGCTGGAAATATTCATCATCTCACTGGACACATGCTGGATTTTCTCATTGACGCCGTCAATCGATACTTCCAGATTCGATGTGCAAGCATGAATATCCGTTAATACCTCGCTTACATGCTGTTTTTCTACTGCAAGAGCATTCTCTACCTGCTTCTTCCCAAAAATCATTTGTAATCCCCCATGCTGTTTATACAGATACCTAGAATAAGCATATCAAATATACCAGAAAATGTAAATAAAAAGTCTTCGCTATAAGACACCTCTTTCTATTAGGAATTCTTCGAGTATCTGAGCCGCACTACCGATTTTCTCCGCACACGGACGACTCTTGTAATACGCTTCGGTACGTTTTTGGGGAGCTGCCTCCTGACGCTTTTCATCAAGTCCTAGAAGCTCACGACAGATGATAGAGCCATTCGCTGCCTCATAACGTCTGGCAAGCTCTTGAATATCCTCATAGAGCTGCTTCTTGCCGTCATAATCCTTTTTCTCATAATAGCCCTCAAGATATCCTAGAATCATAAACATCCCTGACACGCTGCCACATACCTCGCGAAGCCTTCCCATGCCGCCACCGAATGGCGATGCGATTCGAAGTGCCGTATCAAGGTCAATATCTGAATACTCTTTGATGACATCCTCAAATGCCAGCATGATACACTGTGAACAATTATAGCCATCTAAGAAGCTTTGCATTGCGATTTCTTTTCTAGACATGTAACTATCCTCTTTCTTCCATAATCCCTTATTGTATTCATAGTATGTAAAAAAAAGAAAGGTGTCAAGAAATCAATTCTTGGCACCTTAATTATTGTTGCATCCGCTTGGTCATTATTTATTTTCAAGAATCTTATTTACGCTGGATAATCTTACGCATACCACAAATACTTCCGCAGCCTTGCGAAGCTCCTCTAAGGAAGGATACGTTGGTGCGATACGGATAACGCTGTCTTTTGGGTCTTTTCCATAAGGGAAAGGCGCACCTGCTCCTGTCATAGTAACACCAGCTTCCTTACACTTGCTGATGATGTCCTTTGCACAGCCCTCTAAGGATTCGAAACAGATGAAGTAACCACCGATTGGTTTTACCCATGTTCCGATACCACGGCTTGCGATTTCTTCTGTCATCAGCTCATCAAGCATCTCGAATTTTGGACGAATGATATCTGCCTGCTTCATCATATGCTGCTTGATACCATCGAAGTTCTTGAAATACAGCGCATGTCGACGCTGATTGGTCTTATCATAACCGATTGTCTGAATCGTTAGCTGTTTCTTGATGTCTGCGATATTGTTTGGTGACGCAGCAAGTGCTGCAATACCTGCACCCGGGAAGGTTACCTTACTTGTCGAACAGAACTCGAATACGATGTCCGGATTGCCCGCCTCTTCACATTCAGCAAGGATATTCAGGATAACATCCTGATGGTCCGGATAGAGGTGATGTACGCAATACGCATTGTCCCAGAAAATACGGAAGTCCGGCGCTGCTGGCTTTAATCTCGCAAAACGAAGCACGGTCTCATCGGAGTACGAGGTTCCGGATGGATTTGCGTATTTTGGCACACACCAGATACCCTTTACTGCCGGGTCATTGTTGACATATTCTTCTACCATATCCATGTCTGGACCATCCTCATAGAGAGGAATGTTAATCATCTCGATGCCGAAGGTCTCTGTGATTGCAAAATGTCTGTCGTATCCAGGTACCGGACACAAGAACTTGACCTTATCCAGCTTGCACCATGGCGTATTTCCACAGATACCGAGCACCATCGCTCTGGAAATCTGGTCGTACATAACGTTCAGACTGGAGTTACCATATACGATGACACTGTTTTCCGAGCATCCGAGCATCTCTGCAAGAAGTCTTTTTGCCTCTGGAATACCGTCAAGCACACCATAGTTACGAAGGTCCATTCCATTTTCACTTACCAGAGCAGTATTGGAATCAATCGCATCGAGAATTCCCATGGACAGGTCGAGCTGTTCTGCCGATGGCTTACCTCTGGACATATCAAGACTTAAATTCATCGCCTTAATCTTCTCATATTCTGCCTCTAACGAAGCCTTTTCCAGAAGTAATTCTTCTTTTGTCATATCTTGATATTTTTGCATGCTACTATTCCTCCTACTGCACGTATTACTATATATTCTAGATAAATTCGCTTTCTTTTACCTCGCTCACTGCTTATTGGCGTATCCTCGCCGTAGCATCTTAAGCCTCATTGTTTCCCTTAATATGGGAAAAATGCTCACGTATTTTCGCCTCATAGCCCATCTCGGTTGGCTCATAAAACTTCGTACCAACCAGCGCATCCGGCAGATACTGCTGGTCGACATAATGATTTGGATAATCGTGTGCATATTTGTAGCCAAGTCCGTGACCAAGCTTCTCGGCGCCCTTGTAATGCGCGTCCTGCAAATGTGCCGGAACCGGCGGCGTTATGTGATTCCTTACTACACCCATAGCAGCGTCAATGGCTCCGTAGGCCGCGTTGCTTTTTGGTGCGCTTGCTACATAAGTAACTGCCTGTGATAGAATAATCTGCGCCTCTGGCATACCGATTCGCTCCACCGCCTGCGCTGCTGATGTCGCAACAACAAGCGCCATAGGGTCTGCATTGCCCACATCCTCGGATGCACAAATCATAATTCTTCTTGCGATGAATTTGATATCCTCGCCTGCGTACAGCATACGTGCCAGATAGTAGACGGCTGCATCCGGGTCGGAGCCACGCATACTCTTAATAAATGCCGAAATCGTATCGTAATGATTATCTCCTGTTTTATCATAGGATATCACGCGCTTTTGGATACACTCGCTTGCCACATCAATTGTAATGTGTATCAGTCCGTCCTCACCACGCTCTGTTGTCAAAATGCCAAGCTCAATGGCAGTAAGTGCCGCTCTTGCATCACCATTACATACATCTGCCAGAAACTCGAGCGCATCCTCATCAATCGTAGCATGATAGGAACCCATACCCTTTTCTTTATCATTGACTGCTCTTAACAGGAGAATCTTGATATCCTCTTTTTCAAGCTTTTTCAACTCAAAAATAATCGAGCGGGACAAAAGTGCACTGTTTACCTCAAAATAAGGATTCTCCGTCGTTGCGCCAATCAGAACAATCGTTCCATCCTCAACAAATGGTAACAGGTAATCCTGCTGTCCTTTGTTGAAACGATGAATCTCATCGATGAAGAGAATGGTTTTCTTGCCGTACATCCCCTGATTATTCTTCGCTTCCTGCACAACCTCTTCCATGTCCTTCTTGCCGGCAGAGGTTGCATTAATCTGCTTAAATTCTGCGCTCGTGGTATTCGCAATCACCTTCGCAAGCGTCGTCTTTCCTGTCCCCGGAGGTCCATAGAAAATAATCGAGCTAAGCTTATCTGCCTTAATTGCACGATACAAGAGCTTATCCTTGCCCACAATATGCTGCTGACCAACCACTTCATCCAGCGTTGTTGGTCTTAAACGAGAAGCCAATGGCGATTCTGACCTGCTATTCTGTTCACGCATATATTCAAATAGATCCATAGCTTCTCCTTTCTATATCTTTAGATAGTCTACCATAATTTACTTATTGTGGGAATACCTACAGATATGAATTTTTCTTATTTTAAAAATTCATTTTTATTATAAAAGGGTATTCATTTTGTGGCATGAAGGTGCCATTTTGAAAGTTTTAACTCAAAAAAATTCATCCCATCTTGCTTCTGATTACTCAGCCCTTGCCACCAATGCTCCGTCTGCAACATCAATCACAATGGTCTGCCCCATCTGCACCTCATCTGCTAGGATAAGCTTTGCAGAAAGTGTTTCTACATGCTTCTGCAAGAATCGTTTCAATGGGCGCGCGCCGTAGATTGGGTCATATCCATGCTCCACGATATATGCCGCTGCCGCATCCGTAAGCGATACAGACATCTCTCTATCTGCAAGACGAGAGTTCAAATCCTGCATCATAAGTGTAACGATGTTGCCGATGTTATCCTTCGTCAATGGCTTGAACATGATAATCTCATCCAGACGGTTCAAAAACTCTGGGCGGAAATGTGCACGCACTACATTCATAACTGCTGCTTCTGTTTCTTCGGAAATCTTAATTTCGTCAATCTCCGCCGATTTTTCAGCATCGTTCATCGCAACATCTGCATCCGCCGTCGCCTCTGCGATTCCTTCCAACAATTGCGCAGAACCAAGGTTACTGGTCATGATAATAATTGTATTCTTAAAGTCTACCGTGCGTCCCTGTGAATCTGTGATACGTCCATCATCCAATACCTGTAGCAGTACATTGAATACATCCGGATGTGCCTTTTCCACTTCGTCGAATAAGACTACCGAATATGGCTTACGGCGAACCGCTTCGGTAAGCTGTCCTCCTTCGTCATAGCCCACATATCCCGGAGGCGCTCCAATCAGACGGGATACGGAGTATTTTTCCATATACTCACTCATGTCCAGTCGCACC
>CAYPAM010000042.1:0-11804 GCA_964408715.1 uncultured Lachnobacterium sp. | reverse complement strand
CCATCGGTATCCTTTACAAAATATCCTTTTTCCATTCCTTCATCATGCATGAAGTAGCCTTTTTCCAGCTTGGTTCCAGGGTCAATAATGGTAACCGGCTTCACGCCGCGCGCTCGAAGTGAAGCAAACAGCTCACCTGCCTTACCATAATTCTTCTCATCCCAGGTGAACACCTTACAGTGTTCCATATAATCAATGTCAAAATGTATCACATCCAGAGGAATCTGTTTCGCACGATAATTCTCTACAATATAATTCATATCGTCTGCATTTTCATATCCCCATCTGGACTGTTGGAAGCCCAATGTCCACATCTGTGGAAGTGGGGTCGTGCCCGTCAGATATGTATAGCAGCCGATGATATCCTTCAAATCCCCACCTGCCATGAAGTAGTAATCCAGATTACCATCCTTCGCGGTATAGAAATAATATGCAGGATTCTCTTTTCCTAAGTTGATATTACTGCGGAAGGTATTATCAAAGAAGATTCCGTATGCCGCCTGAGCCTTCAAGCACAACAGAATCGGAATCGACTTGTACAGCGCCTTAAAATCCTCATTATGAGCCTGCGGCAAATCCGAATTCCAGTTTTCATATTCATAGTTCTTCTTATTCAAAAAACCAGACTTGTCACCAAGGCCATAGAAATCATCCTCTACATCAAGTTGCTTCAGCACTTGAAAACGCGCTTCATCTTCTACAAGATTGGAAGTATCGTGTCCCTCTGCCTCTAACATCTCGAGTGTTCTCCAGTCCGCCTTCTTTGGAATTGTTCTATTGCCACGATAATCTGCCACAAGGAGCTTGCCAACCGCATCATAGAAGTCCACCATGAAATCATCCGCAATCATAACCTCAAGTGCGCCTGTCTTGATACAAAGCACACCCTCCTTCTGCTCCACGGTATAGGAGGTCTCAACCTCACAAGCACTCTCAACTGCCTTTGATTGATAATCCTTCTGAAGAAAAGGCACCATCACACGAATGATATCGTCTCTTACTACCGTAAAAAACGCACTTTGTTTTTCAAATATAACCTCTACTTCCTGTCCTCTTTGTACATAGTTTACCAGTTTACCAAAACCATTCATACGAAGCCCTCTTTATCTCTTATTTCTTACTTCTTAATCATCCCACTATACAGGAATTACCGGAAGCTCCATCAGTAACAACAAAAATCCCAGCATCATCAGTATCATTCCGAACACACTGCGAAGCGATGTCCTTTCTCGTAAGAACACGCACCCCAAAATGACTGTTGCAACAAGGTCAAACTGCTCTATCATCTCAACCGTGGTATGCGTTCCGGATATATATGCGTGGAAAAAACAAAACCACGCCGCACCCATACATAAGCCTGAGATGCACAGATAGATGCCATCCAAAAACGACATCGCACGAAGCCCTTTATAACCGCCTGTTGCAAAGGTAAGCACCCATACGACAACCAGTGCAACAGCATACTGAATCAGTCGCTGGCTATAGGAATTCACTTCACTTATTCCGACTCTGTCAAATACAACCGTTACCGAGGTAAGTACCATTGCCACAATTGCATATCGAATCCATGTACCATGCTTACCGCCTCGACCGGAATTGCGCAGTACCATCATCACAACGCCCGCAATCAAAATCACAAGGATGATGATTTTATTCCATGTAACGGCATCGTGGAAGAAAATCATTCCAACCAATAAGTCAATGATTAGGCTTCCCTCTACCACCGGCACAACCTTAATCACATCACCGAGCTGTAATGCACGAAGCAGACACACCCAGATTACACCGGTTGAAATTCCTGAAAAAATCAGATACAGGAGTGTGGTCTGTCCTAACTTTGTGAGTGCCACTTCGCTTCCTGTTACACTTACCATAAACCATGCCGCAAGAAACAATACTGTCCCACGCAGGGCAGCCGCAAGATTTGCGTTTGATTTACGCATTCCGCTTTTCGCAAATACATAAGAGGCTCCCATAAGAACCACTCCTACAATTGCATAAAGTAACCAATTCATGTATTCCCCTCGTTCTTTATTCTTCTACTACTTTTACATAATCGGCGCTTACATAACCTTCATGTCCTTTATAAGACACCTTAAACCAGCCATCTAATTCTTCGATTATTTCAGCCTTGCCGCCATTTGGAATTGAGGTGATAACATCACAGCTTGTATTTGGCTCTGTACGAAGATTCAAGTTCTTAGAAGAAGTAATCACAACGTATAATTTTGTATCTGCTTCAGGTTCAGATTCGCTTGTGGATTCTGTTTCGCTTTGTGATTCCGTCTCGCTTGCGGATTCTGATTCGCTCTCGGATTCAGACTCAGAATCAATAGTTCCTGTATTCTCTTCTAGATTGCTTTGACTTTCCTTTTCTCCCGGATTGGATTCTCCATCAAGCTTAGACACCAGCCATACAATTCCAACAATTAGAAGAATGCTTGCGCACAGGAAAATCACTCTTGCTATAATTACGTCTTTTCTAAAATGTTTACTTTTTATCATTCGCGTAACTCCTTTTCTAATTTTGTTAGCTTACTGTTACAATACGCATCATGTTGCTTACACCATAATCAAATCCACCGGCATGTGGAGAAGGGATACCTGCGGTAAGTATTGCAATATCGCCTGCTTCTACCCCCACCTTTGCTTTTGCGATTTCCATTGCATTTTCACAGATTTCTTCTGTGCTGTTTGCCATAATGGATTTGTAGGATCTGACACCCCAATATATCTGCATTCTTCTTAGGCTACGCTCATTTGGACTAACCGCCAAAAGCTCTGTTTGCGGATGGAACTTAGACAGAACGCGCGCAGTTGCACCTGAACCGGTTGGAACAACAATGCACTTTGCATTCAGGTTGTTGGCAGTTGAAACCGTCGCATAGCCTAATGCACTCGAAGTATCCTTCATGCGGTGACTTGCCATCTCAAGTAATATTACATCGTAATTTAGGTGCCGCTCTGTACTTTCGCAAATGTGTGCCATCATGCGAAGTGCTTCTATTGGATATTTTCCTTGTGCTGTTTCGCCGGATAACATTACCGCATCCGTACCATCATATACGGCATTGGCAACGTCTGTTACCTCTGCACGGGTAGGACGTGGGTTACGAATCATGGAATCCAACATCTGTGTTGCAGTAATAACCGGCTTAAAGCATTCCTTACACTTATTAATCATCATCTTCTGAATGTATGGAACCTCTTCCCCAGGAATTTCAACACCAAGGTCACCTCGCGCAACCATGATTCCGTCTGCTACACGAAGGATTTCGTCCAGATTCTGGATACCTTCTGCATTTTCAATCTTCGCGATAATCGGTGTATATGGCGCACCGCACTCACGAAGCAGAGCCCTAATCTGAATGATACATTCTGCGTTTCGGACGAAGGACGCTGCGATGAAGTCTACATCCTGCTCAACGCCGAAACGGATATCTTCAATATCTTTTTCTGTAATCGCCGGAAGTCGGATTGGAACATTTGGAACGTTCACACCTTTTCTCTCACCAAGCTCACCACCATTGATAACCTTACAGATAATGTCATTCTCCTTTTTGCTTTTCACTTCTAACTCAATCAGTCCATCGTCAATCAGAATCTTTCCGCCGACTACAACATCCTCTACCAGCCCTTTATAGGTAATGCCGACACGATGAGCGTCGCCCACAATCTCCTCTGTGGTGAGAACGAATTCCTCGCCCTCTGTCAGCTGAACCTTCTTCCCATCTTTTAATACGCTGGTACGAATCTCCGGTCCTTTTGTATCTAACAGAATTGCAATGTGTTTTCCTTCCTCAGCACGAATTTTCTTCAGCTTATCCATACGTTCCCTCTGTTCCTCATGCGTTCCATGAGAGAAGTTAAAACGCGCAATATCCATTCCTTCTCTTACTAATGCACGCATTACCTCTTCCTTGTCCGCATTTGGCCCCATGGTACATATAATTCTTGTTTTCTTCATATTCTCTTACTCACTTTCTATTACTTAATGATTTGATTTCATGAATTGCTTAATTGTCTCAAACAAAACAGTCGTTTCGATTGGCTTTGCTATATGACCGTTCATACCACTGAGTAATGCCTTACGCTTTTCTTCCTCAAAAGCATTCGCTGTCATAGCCACAATAGGAATATTTGCCAAAATTCTGTTTTGTAATTCACGAATTTGCTTGGTTGCTTCATAACCATTTAATACCGGCATCTGAATATCCATAAGGATTAATTCATAATCGCCCGGATTTGCAGAACGAATCATGTCAACTGCAATCTGTCCATTCTCCGCCTCGTCCACAAGCAGTCCCTCATCTGTAAGTAATACCCTGGCAATCTCACGATTTAATGGGTTGTCTTCTACAAGAAGAATACGTTTTCCTGCAAAAAGCCTCTTCATCTCCTGTGCCTTTTCCTGCTCTTCCTGTGCGCGCATTTGCTCTAATTCCCGACTTGACATGCTATTTTCTTCCACATCCTGCAAGAAAAATACCACTTTTACAACGAACTCAGTGCCTTGATTGACTTCACTGCTGACAGAAATCTTCCCCCCCATCAGCTCAACGATCTTCTTAGTAATGGAAAGCCCAAGTCCGGTTCCCTGAATTCCGCTTATAGTCGTCGTATTCTCGCGCTCAAATGCCTGAAATACTTTATCCTGGAACTCTGGCGCAATACCGATACCTGTATCTTTTACCTTAAAAATATATACGCCATACCCTTCGGGCGCGTCCTGCTCCTGCTTTATATGCAAGCCTAGCCGTCCACCCTTTGGGGTAAATTTTACCGCATTTCCCAGCAGGTTAATGAGCACCTGATTAAGACGTAGCTTATCTGCATAAACGAAATTATTCCTAATATCTGTTTCGATAATAAATTCCTGTTCATTTTCCTCTGCCATCGGCTGAATCATGTTTTGCACATCACAAATCACCTCTAGCAGGGACACCTCATCCTCTGCAATTTGGATTTTACCGCTTTCAATACGGCTCATATCCAGAATATCATTAATCAGGCTAAGCAGATGTCCGCTTGCCGAATGAATTTTATCCAAATATCCTGCCACCAGCTCCTGCTCACTGATATGTGACTGCGCAAGGTTGGTAAAACCGATAATCGCGTTCATTGGAGTGCGGATATCGTGTGACATATTGGACAGGAAGGTGCTTTTTGCTTTATTAGCATTTTCCGCCTGCACGAGTGCTTCTTCCATCGCCTCTTTCTGGCTAATTTCTGTTCGAATCTGTTTATCAACATCCATAATTGCCGTTACAACATGTGATACTTCGTTTGTTGAAGAAAAGGAGGCTGCAATGACATGCATGCGATACCATTTCTCTACGCCTTGTGCTACCTGACGATAGTTGAAAGAATAGAACAAATTATCCGGACTTAAATGCTTTTTCATGTATGATATTTTGCACTTCTCAAAGACCGCCTTCCTATCCTCTTTATGCACATACTGCTCGCAATATACCTGCACCGCTTCTTCATGGCTCTCTGGCGCAAACTTGAAGAAATCACCAGTCAGATAGCCCTCCTCCAATTGCGCATCACTACTTAAATATTCCCTCTTTCCGGTCTGCAAATCCAGATAATAGGAAGTAATAAACAGTCGGCTCAAGCTGTGAATTTTCGCTGTGCTTAATTCACGCTCCATCTCGAAATTGACATTAAACAGATAGGTCTGCAAGGTTGCCAGCGCAATACCGATACACAGATATGGCATATTCTGATTAAGAATCTGCAACACTCCAAACACCACCGGGAATATGAAGTAGGACAACATAATCAAATATGTGTTCTGCTTTTCAAAATCACGCGTGCTAAACATGCGAATGACTACCTTTGCCGCCGAAAATACCAGATAACCATAGGTCAGAACGAGCTGCACTATATACCAAGAGCCTCTCACATAGGAGCCATCCTCTGCAATATAGAAAAACATTCCATTCCATATAGACAGATAAGAAACTGCTACAACGAAGAGCATCGGAACTCTTCCCATCCATTTTGCAGTGGTATTGTTATAAAAGATAGAATTCTGCATGTATTCTACATATACAAACCAGCGATAAGTCAGAACACTCGATGCCGCATAATAGGTCGCATATATGAATCTCTGCGCAATGGCTGGTATGGTAAATAAATCGTCATAGATAACGCCCCACAGAACATCTCCAGCAAGATATACCATACCAATGACCATAATATCTATATAGAGGTCTATCTTTTCACTTCGTTCCACCCTCAGTTTGATACGCATATACAATAAGAACACCACCGCCAGGCAGATTCCACTTACAATTGAATAGGTTCCTGTTGCCATAGTCATTTCCCTTTCCGAATAACGTTTTTTCCCACCTTGTATTGTACCACCAAAAGCATCATCTGTCATTGCTATCTTTCTTTTTTTGAGCTATTAATTTTTGGGAAAACGTGCCGATATAATAGATAACATGTAAACTATGCAAACGGATTTGCATACAAAACGACAAGGAGGGTCTATTATGAGCCAATTATTTGGTATGGATTTTCTAAATAGTCTGAACAACCGCGTGAATCAGACATCCAAGAAATCCGAAAAAGTAGAAAACACAAAGAACAACATTGGAAAACCAGAGCTTAGCGAAACAGCCGCTTCCTACTACGAAGAGCTGAAAGCAAAATACAGCGATGTAGAATTCGTTCTTGTAGACGATGACTATACAGGGCAAGCACAGGAGCATGCTTCAAATGTGCAAAGTGATAAGAGTCTCATCGTTTACATCAGCGAAAGCGAAGTCGAAGCCATGGCAACAGACGAAGCAACGCGCAATAAGAACGAAGGGCTAATCTCCGACGCACTTGTCCAGCTTCCACAGTTTGCAGAGGACTTGAAAAATGCAGGCATTGAAGTAAAAGCCTTCGGTATGGAACTAAACAGTGATGGTACCGTATCTTACTTCGCCGTATTGGACAAGGCCAACGCTGCACAGAAGGAACGTATTGAAAAGGCGCGTGAGGAGAAGCTGGCAGAAAACGCCAAGAATGAGAAGAAGCTTGAAACGGATGAGAAAACACAACGCAGAGAGAAATCTACGGTAGTGAAAGCCTCTAGTCTGGATGAACTACTCAAGAAATTACAGGATTCTCTCTATGAGGCAAAAGCGGATTCCGTAATCACAGAACAGGAAAAGCTGGTAGGTCAGCATTTCGATATCAAATTCTAAATAGATCAAAGAATCTCGCACGCGAGATTCTCCGCGCCCGAGCGGTATTGCGCGGCAATTAAATTCCGCTCCGCGAGGTGCGCATCCTTAGCGGAGCGTTTTTTGCGTCATAGGAATTTCCTATGACGTAAAAAAGCCGTTGGCTTCAATTTTCATTGAGGTCAACGGCTTTATTTTTATGATTATTCAGCTTTTTCTTCTGCCTTTTCTTCTGCCTTTTCTTCTGCTTTTACTTCTTCCACTTTCTCACCCATGTGTTTTGCAACGAAGTTGTCGATAACAGGGATGTCAAGTGAGCTGTGTTTCAAAGCCATATATGCCATAACAAGGATAACGAATGTCTTTGCTAATGCTACCAGGCTATTGATAGAGTTTACAAGCCATGAAAGGTATGCAATTGAGAAATCAAGGCTTACAATTCCGATAATTGTGTCGATGCAACTTACTACGTCTGGAATCAATTCTACAACAGCATAGATAAATGAGCATACGATTGTGATAACTGCTGCCTTTACAGCTACCTTCTTTAACCATTCGTCTGTTTCAGCGATTAAGATATAGCCTACTACTAAGAACATGCCTGTGTATCCACCAAAGTAGCATGCAAGCACTGCAATAACTGCCATAAGCTCAACTGAAATTCCTAATTTGGTTTTTTCCATAATTAAGTTCTCCTTTTCTATTTATTCCCAGTGAAATGCAATATGTTTCACCCGATGTGTGTAATTATACACTTCTTATATGGAAGTTTCAATAAGGACTATCGAATTCTCTTTCTGCTTTTGCTACTGCATCCTCCAAGGTCATGCCGGTGAAGAAAGGTGCATTTAAGTAACGTCCGGATTTCTTGTCGTTCACAAATGCGCCTACAACAATGCCAGGGATGGCACTTTCCGGCGCGTTAGGAGCATGAGGACCTCCAAGGTCGGTTCGACACCAGCCAGGATCTGTAAGATTGATCATCACATCCGTGCCCTCGTATTTGGAGCCTAAGTCAATGGTCACTTTGTCCAAAGCAGCCTTGCTTGCAGAATAACCCGCCTGCTGAGGGTCGAGTGTAATACCGCTGGTAGTGTTTAAGATACGACCAAACCCACGCTCTGCCATCTTAGGTAAAAAGTGGTAGCAAATCACCATAGGTGCGATAGTATTGATTCTGAAGCTGATTTCATAATCAGAAACCGGAGTGTTTAGAAACTCGTTTCGGTATGCAATCTGCACACCCGCGTTATTTAAAACAATATCTACCGGAGTTCCCTTTTGATCAATCAATCGCAACATGTTTTCTACTGCATCCAAATCCGACAACTCCGCCGCAACTACATATGCTTCTACGCCCAATGCCAGAACCTCGTCTAATACTTTTGCGCAATGCTCTTCTTTGCGGCTGTGCAGGATCAAATTACACCCCTGCTCCGCCATAAAAATCGCAGATAAATAACCAATTCCTCTACTGGCACCGGTAATCAGTGCCCATCTGTTTTTTACATTAACCATTATCTCAAAATCTCCTTTTTCGCATTTTCCAGTGCAACAATCACTTTGTCGCACCATTCATCAAATTCAGGGTCTTCCACCTGACATTCCTTGTGTGATAAGACATATTCTATCGTTTGTTTCATGCCCATATCTAGTCTGACAGTGGCATTAAAACCCGGAACAGCTCTCTTTAATTTTGCATTGTCAAAAACCACAGAATTGGCCTTATCGCCGATTAATCCACCTGCAAAATCATATTTGCCTACTGCGTCCAAGAAATCGGAAGGAACATAATAAGGTTTATATTCTACACCCAAACAATCTGCAATTATTCTGTAAATTTGATTCCATGTCAGGCTTTCATCAGAAGTAATCTGGTAAGCCTCCCCAATTGCATGGACATTGCCCATCAGCCCTACAAAAGCTTTTGCAAAGTCGCTGTTATGCGTCATTGTCCAAAGAGAAGTGCCATCCCCATGTACAATAACAGGCTTGCCTTCGAGCATTCGTTTTACAACCTGCCAGCTCCCCTTGTCGCCGTGAGCGCCTACGGGTACAGAACGCTCGTCGTAGGTGTGACTAGGGCGAATAATGGTTATTGGAAATGCATTTTCTCTGTACATTTTCATCAGATACTCCTCGCAGGCAATCTTATTGCGCGAGTATTCCCAATAAGGATTCGCTAAAGGTGTACTCTCCGTGATTTTGTAATCGGCGAGAGGCTTCTGGTATGCAGAAGCGGAACTGATGAACATAAACTGCTTGGTTTTACCATTAAAAAGCCTATAATCCCGTTCTAGCTGCGCTGGAACAAAAGCAATAAAATCACAAACTACATCAAATTCCATGTCCTTGATTGTTTCTGCAACAGCGGCTTCGTCATTCACATCCTTCACAATAAGCGTATGTACGCCTGCCGGTAACACATCGTTACGGTTGCCTCTGTTTAAGAGATATAAATCCCAGCCTTCCGCTAATAGCTGCTTGGAAATCGCTGTGCTAATTGTACCTGTACCACCAATGAATAAAGCTTTCATGAACATATTCTCCTTTCACTAAATCTTATTATTTACTGCAATAAAACTCTCTTACTACCTGTTCGGCAGGTTTTGCATATACCCCATACCGATCATCAACGCCTGCCTGTGCCGCGGGATAAAGCTTTGCGCCCCAATCCCAGAGACAGAAGCCTAAAACCCAGTTGCGTTTGTTGCAAGCGGTAAACATGGTGTGATACCAGTCCGCCTGTCCCCTTACGTCTACCTCGCCTTTTATGGTCCAGTCATTTGGAACATGATTGGAACCTTCCGTGGACATGCATCCGCACTCTGCAAAGAAGAAAGGCTTGTTAAATTTCTGCACTACCTTTTCAATACGGTCCAGTTGATTCTCCCAGTCTTCTATCGGATAGTAGCCACTCGAAGAAATCCAATCTACGCAATCCCACCATTTCACATTATGCTCCTGATATTTGTCGGTGTTGTAGGAAACCGGGCCGGAGTAAACAGTACGAATATCTGCAATCAATTTGCGCCACTCTGTTTCACGTCGCTCAGTTTGTACCATTTCGCAACCTGCAATAAACATATCGCAGCCACACTCCTCTGCAATAACCGCGTAGTGAAGCTGGAACCTTGTATAAGCTTCAAACCAATTACTCCACTTAGGCTCACATGGAACATCCTCGTCGAAGAAATTGATATGCGCACGCCATGTGCCGTTTTTGCAGTTAACGGTAGGCTTTAGGGCTACACGCACATGTTTGCTTTTTGCATGTCGGATAAAAACGATGAGTTCATCGTCACTCATAGTCGCATCCGATGTAAAATCAATGTATTCCGACTGCGGGGTATCCTGCAAACCGTTAGGTACTAAGATAACAAAATCCGCACCTGTGCAGACGAGCATCTTGTCAAAGCTTTCATATGTTTCCTTTTTAGATAACTGTCCTTTGCTGGCAAAAGGGGCAAAGGTAACACCTTTTATAAAATCCATACGCAACTCCTTATAATGATATATCTTATCATCCACTATAGCAGTCCCTCGAAAATGATGATATAATATTATCATATAAAAATAGTAAAAATCTCTTTATTAATTCTGTGAGGAAATAGGTATGCATTATTTATTTGAACAGAGCGATGTTTTGAATACGCCTGTGGAATGCTTTGTTTTCGATACTGCGAACGAAGGCTTTCCCGTAAGACCCCATTGGCACTATTTTATGGAAATAATCTATATGCTGGAAGGCACTGCCCAGATGCACGCAGATAAGGAAGCTTATATTATGAACAAAGGTGATATGCTTCTTTTTCATCCCCAATGTGTGCACTCCATTTATTCTTTGAGCAATGCTGATATCAGATACGCAGTTTTGAAGTTTGATATTAATACACTAAGCAGCACCTCGACGTATGCGCCGAAGTTTCGAAGTATTTTCAAAAGCGCTTATCGAAAAAAATGTCCGGTATACTTTCCTTCAGAGCAAAATGCCAAAACAGCTCGAGAAAGTATCTTTATATCCTGTATGGCGGAAATGCAAAAGCAATCCTATGGATTTGATGTAATGGTAAAGGCAAAGCTACAGGAGCTGTTGATAAGCATTGTCAGAGACTGGCAGGAACTTGGTTTCGCCATTGACAGTGATGCGTGGGCAGAGGACGCCCATTATGATATTGATTCTATTACGGAGTATATTGATGCACATATGAGTGAAAACTTGCAGGTGACAGACATTGCCAGAGAGTGCCGATTAAGCTACTCCTGCTTTGCGAAAAAATTTCAGGCTTTGTACGGGATGAGCTGCAAAGAATACATGGAAATGATGCGGGTTTACAAGGTAGAAGAATTGCTATTGTTTACAGATTTTAGCTTGAACTATATCAGTCAGGAAACCGGATTCTCGGACTGTAGCCATATGATCAAAAGCTTTAAAACCTACCGAGGTATCACACCAAAACAATTCCGAATGAAAAACAAGAGCAAATAGTAAAAATACCCCGGCTACATGCCGGGGTATACCAATTAGCAACCAAAGTTAAAGAAATTACAAAGAGTATTAAATAACTCGGAACAGCTATTGATGATAAATAACATAGTTTCGTCCTCCTTATTTTT
>CAYPAM010000041.1:0-12023 GCA_964408715.1 uncultured Lachnobacterium sp. | reverse complement strand
ACAGGTGTTGGCATTCTTGCTATTTACAATAATGGCTTTGGATTTTCCGCCGGATTTCTCTAGGTTTGCCTTGGTTACGAGAATCGGGGCGCCCTTTACCTTATTCGTGGTATATACTGCCGCGGTATCACACGCTACCTCTGCCACAACCATTCCCAGGTCATTTTTCTCTTTATTGGAATTTAGTCCACAGTTTAACCCATTCGCCTTGAATCCCTTTGCAGCACACACGCCACCTTCTATTCTTGTCCATTCCTGATTTCCAGCCATAATCTTACGCTCCTTTATATCCAGCCTACGAGTATATAGGTGTATTGTAAACTTATTGAGCCTAGAAATCAAGAATGCCCTGTATTCTAATTTAGAAAACAGGGCATAACCTTATGTAATAATATGTACTTACAGGTATTTATCTAACTGATGAGAAACGCTAATGATGTTCGAAAGCTCTGCCTTAGCGGTTTCTGCATGGTCTAAGTTCTCAATGGTCATATCCGTTGCCTGTGCAGAGGAAGCGGTAACCTCCTGTGTGGTAGCAGACAGATATGTGATGTTGTCAACAATCTGATTGTTTGCTTCAGAAAGACTGGCAAGCATGCTATCGATGCTTTCGATTTCTGTGATAAGCCCATCTACGTTGTTGCTCATTTCCTCAAAGCTCATAGAAACCTTCTCAATCATCTCATCCTGATCCGATGCAGCTTCCATTGAACGCTCTACTGCGTCTGCTGCCTCTTGCGCATTCTGTGACAGTTCATCTAAGATACGAGCGATATTCTCTGTCTCGGCACGAGTCTTAGCTGCAAGCTGTCTGATTTCATCTGCAACGACTGCAAAGCCTCTTCCTGCTTCACCCGCTCTAGCACTCTCGATAGATGCGTTAAGCGCAAGAAGGTTTGTCTGATTTGAGATAGCGAAGATGGTATCCGCAATGCCTTTTACCGCATTGGTACGTTCCTGCAACTCCTTCATCGAGGTTGCCACGTCAGCATTTGTTTCAGCAATAACCTCGGACTGCTGTTTCAAGGATTTCATCAGCTGTACGTTCTGCTGGTTGAGTTCGTTTGACTGCTGTGCCACACGAACCATGTTTTCTGAACTCTGGATAGTATCGTTGATTGCATCCTGAATATTCTGTGTCATCTCGGTCTGTGTCTGGATGCTGTCAGCAGTCGTCTGTGTACTGCTTGAGATATCTCCCATTGCACCATTTACAATCTCTGAGGATTCATTCAGGCGACTGATAATCTCCATTGCATTTTCAGTTCCTTTGCGAACCTCATCAGCTACTGAAAGCACATCATTCATGATTTCCTTCTGGCGTATCTGCTCTGCTTCTGCTGCATTTACAGAATGGTCATTGAAAACCTTTGCAACATTCGTTGTAAGAGCAGTGATTGCAACCAAAAGCGCGATTGCGCTTATCACAAATACAATATCAACCGGTTTCATATCTCCTAAGTTATCTCCGGAAATAAGCTTGTATGCAGCTGACAAAATCGTTGTCAGAATATAGCAGCCACCACTAATCATGATAAACTTTTTATCGAAATACAGTACCCCACACACTAATACAAACGCACCAATAATCATTGCAAAATCCTGGCTATAAGCGAAGCTAAATATCCCGCTTATCAGGCAAAGGCAAGCAATTACAACATACTTCATTTTCGTGCTCTTTGGATTCCTTTTGTAAATAATCCATGTAGCAGATAATGAAATCACAACCGAAACTGCAATAAAACCTGCAAAACCAAAAGACCGAATTCCTACTGCTACAGACACAATCAGTATCGCTATAATATAAAGGTAATAAACCGTAATCGCCATCGTCATAAACCCATTGGCGCGAAGCAGCTGCTGTGTTTTGTCTGCGTAGAAAAATGCCTTCTCATCTTTTGTTACTTTACTCAAATCAATATCCTCCTAAACAACTATACTCTCTAATATTTTTAATCAACCTCTTCCATGACGCTCATATACGCCGGACGGATGATTTTATTCATACCAATCATTTCCTCAATACGGTGTGCACTCCAGCCAACGATACGCGCAACCGCAAAAAGTGGTGTGTACAATTCCATTGGAATATCTAACATCTCATATACGAAGCCACTGTAAAAGTCGACGTTTGGGCTAACACCCTTGAAGATGTTACGTTTTTCCGCAATCAGCTCTGGAGCAACCTCTTCTATCATATTATAGAGCCCCATCTGCTTCTGCTGGTTCTTGGCTACTGCCAATTTATCCACATAAGAACGGAAGATTCGTTCACGTGGGTCAGATAACGAATAAACCGCATGACCCATACCATAGATAAGTCCCTTTTTATCAAAGACTTCGCCATCTAACATTCTTGCCAGATAAGCCTTGACCTCATCGCGGTCCTCCCAATCACGAACATTTTTGCGGATGTCTGCCATCATTTCCATAACCTTGATGTTCGCACCACCATGCTTTGGTCCTTTCAGCGATGACATCGCTGCTGCAATTGCAGAATAGGTATCTGTTCCTGCAGAAGTAACCACACGTGTGGTAAAGGTAGAGTTGTTACCGCCACCATGCTCCATGTGAAGCATCAATGCAATATCTAATACCTTTGCTTCCAACTGGGTATACTTCTTATCCGGACGAAGCATCATAAGGAAGTTCTCTGCGGTAGACAGATTGTGGTCTGGTCTATGAATATACATACTTCCATCATTTTCATAATGATTGTATGCATGATAGCCGTATACTGCAAGCATTGGGAAGTTTGCAATCAGCTGAATACACTGACGGATACTGTTCTCAACCGTCACATCTGAAGTCGATGGGTCATAAGAAGCAAGTGTCAAAATACTTCTTGTCATTGAGTTCATGATATCCTTCGATGGTGCCTTCATGATAACATCTCGCGTGAAGTTGGTTGGCAGCTTTCTTCCGTTTTTCAGCATGGTTGTAAATTCTTCTAACTCTGCCGCTGCTGGAATCTCACCAAATAATAAAAGATATGCTGTTTTTTCAAAGCCGAATTCCTCTGGCTTTAAGCCATTAATCAGGGATTCCACACGGTATCCACGATACCAGAGCTCCCCCTCGCATGGCTTCTTTACGCCATCCACCTTCTTAAAGGATACTACCTTAGAGATATTGGTAAGTCCGGTCAGTACACCCTTACCATCTAAGTCACGAAGGCCGCGGTTTACGCCAAACTTTTTAAAAAGCTCCTCCGGAATGGTGTCATACTGCACGCACATCTCCTTTTTTTCGTTTGCATAAGCTACTAAATCTTTGTTTAAGGTCATAATATTACTCCAATTCCTAACTACTTATTGTAAAAATCCATATGAGCCTGCAATTCCGCAGTCATAACACCTCCCGCGGTCTTGTAACGCTCAAATAGAATTCTTTCTTTTTCACGCTTCCTGCCGGTGATAATATCGCTCTTGGTAAACAGTTCCTTGTACATCGGATTATCTGCCAGCTTCTTGCGTACTGCTGCTGGGAAAGGTACATAGTCTGAGATAATTCGTCTGGAAACCTTGTTCAGACGGAAATTACCCTGGGATTCGTACTTCATCCAGCCTACATAATCAGCGACGAATACTTCACGATAGTTGTTCTTAGCATGAAGCAGGTCGGCTTTTACTTTTTCCTTTGCCTGTGGTGTCAAGTCACGGTTCTTACGATAGAACTGTACATAATCGTAAAACTCAGAGGTCAGAGACTTCTCTCTAATATCATTCCATCTTACGCCGAGAATCTTACGGCAGATTTCCCAACGATAACGTCCTGCGGTCTCTAACATCATCTGTGGCAATTCCCCAATCGTCATAATCGGGAAAATAAATCTTGCCGGTGTATCTCTCTTAACACCGGAGGTCTCCTGCCACATCATTGCTCGTCCACCGATATTTGGCATCAGGATGACTTCCGGAAGGACTTCCTTCTGAATCTCCGTTCTGTCAATGCCATATTCCGGTGCCATAAAGTGTACTTCACGATAGAAGCAGGAATAATCAAGTGCGCGAATGTCGTCCACTGCACCATTGACTTTATCCAGAGTAAGCAGCATCTGGTCTACACCCCGGATAAAGTCTTTGTCATGAAGCACCGGACAGAAGGAGGTAATTCGACCATATGTGATACGGTTGTTCGTCATAAACATGTTATGAATCTCGAACTGTACCTTCTTTAGCTGGTCACGCTTCAATTCATTTTCCTGTGCTCTCGTAATCAGATTGCTCTTACGCTGCTCTAACAGGTCACCTGCATAATCTACGTCAAATTCATTCTTGGATGGTTCACGTTCCCCGCGATAAACCATGCACAGCCACTGATAAGCCGTATACACATGTGTGAACATCTCGCCATTTGCAATACGTTCCTTCTGCTCCTCCTGCTGCTTGTGAATCTTATCAAGCGCTTCCAGAAGCTCGTCCAAATGGTTCTCACCAGCCATTTTCAGATCAAGCACACCAAAGAGGAAGAATAATTCCATAACGGTAGAGATACTTCTCGCCTTAGATGCGCGAAGAAAGGCTTTCTCATAAATATCATAGAACAGATTCGTAAGCTCCTTACGGACACGCTGGCATGCACTTGTCGTATTGTCCTGTGCAACCGCTACCACCTCGTATGCCTTTAAAAGCTCCTTGCACTTATCCACATCCGCTTTTTCAAAGCCCGCATATTCCATAATATATGCCGGAAAGTCCGTTTTTAATACGTCATCTCTGGTCATATGCTCAGCGACTTCGCCTTTTTCTTCTGTATCCTCTTCCTCTGCCTTGTGTGTCAACGCATAGTTCTGGAAATCCATGCCATTGTAGTATTTCAAACGAGCTGCAACCTCCGCCTCGTCAAACAACCCGATTTGCTCTAAAAAGCTCTGCAATTCGTATACACGAATCTGTGCCATCATGACTGCATCTCCACGTATAGCAAGCTTGACAGACAAGTCATACCACAGCTCGGTAAGGTCTTCTTCCTCACAGATTAAGTATTCCTTTGCCTTTGAAAGATATTCCTTTAAGGCATCCATATTCGACAGCATCAGGCTATTCATGTCTGAGATTTTCAAAATCTCACCCACACAGAGGGCGTAATGCTCGCTGTAATAATAACGAAGTACCTTCTCGTCCTGTTCCATCAGCTCTGCAAAATAAGCCTTTTCCCAGTCTCGAATGGTCTCCGACAAATTAATCTGCTGCAATTCTGCAACAGCAACCTCCTTCTGTTCAAAACCCGCCTGTGAGCATTGCAGTTCATATTCTGTCATCTGCTTATTGACAAAATCGCAGATGTCCTTTGCAGTTCTTTCCAGCTCTGTATATTGCTCATACATCTTCTTAAACTGTGTAATCGCAGCATGCAAAAATGCATAGCTATACTTTGTCTGTTCCTCAAAAATTGCAAAATAATCATTCGGAGATTCGTATTTGTATGCAGCAAACAAGCTATCCTCTGCGGCAACGTAGTCACAGATATAGGCATTCGCCTGACCGGACATAAGTCCAAGCACACTTCCTGTTCCAAGTGGAATCTCATTGTATTCTGTCTTCAAGATTACCGATCCTCTAAGAACAATGTAGAGAGCTTTCATTGGCTCGCCCTTTTGTACTAGAACGTCACCCTTTTTGATTTCTACAACTGTCATGTTTTATACCTTCTTCCTCGCAACACTCTGCGAAAACGAAATCCTTCCCCACCATGGCATATATTTTAACACAAACTTCCAGAGAGTTCATCATATTTTCATTGAATTATACAAAAAAATACATTTTGACAGATTATTCTCGCAATATTTCAAAGGAATCATAGAGATTCAACCGTCCATATCCCCATTGCGTGTTCGGATAACTCTGATTTTCCTCTCTCGTACAACCGCGGATTAGAAAATTCTTCACCTCCGTTGAATTCATCGTCGGCGCATTTCCTCGCAGGATTCCCCACTCCAAGGCAAGTGCGGCCGCGCCTGCTGTAACCGCTGCTGCCGCGCTCGTTCCTAAGCGCGTCACGTAATTGTCACGAAGACCTGCACCTGATACACGAACCGCTGGCGCACACAATTCCGGTTTTACCCGCCCCAAAGCATCAAAGCCACGTCCGGATTCCAGATAAAGCGCGTCCGTAAATGCATCATAGCCCCCCACCGCAATCGGAATATTTGCAGCAGAGGGGGTGGTAAGTGTCGTATCCGAATTCGGCTGGATAAAAGTGACCTTCGGCTTTGGACTTGTACTCGTTTGTACCGCAATTGGAAGCCACACGTGAAACGCTCCTGTAATCGCATTCTGCGGATACACAAGCAGACTCCAAATCCCTACAGCCGGTCTCGAAAAACGAAGGAATACCACAAGGTCTCTTCTACCGCTTCCTGCTATCCGGTAATTCATAGTAAGTGTTGTATTCTCAAACACAAAATGCGTCGTCTGCGTATCCCCAGAGGCTGGAAAGTCAATCTGGCTACGCTGTCCTGTTGGTGACTGCACTACCACCCGTACCAGCTCCGGTGCAAAGCTCCAGACCTCCGCACAAAAGCCATCTATTCCCGCCTCCACATTCATCTCTACCTTGACCGGATTTAGCACATTTCTCGCCTCTCCATAGAAGTGCTGCTGTGCCGTAGCCTGATTCCCTGCTGCAACAACAATTGCCCGCGCTATCTGGCTTCCCACGGTGTCCATATAGGTGGATAAAGGGTCCGTTCCGGCATGGCTTCCCTGATTACTCCCTACTCCAAGCAATATCACCAGCGGCCTTCCTTCCCGCCTTGCAACGCTCTCTAAGTACGCAATCCCAGCCATAATATCATTTTCCTGATACAACGGTTCCTCCATAGGCAAATAGAAGAACTCTCTTAAGTTCTGCTTTGCCTCCTTTAGTTTGACTATCACAAGCTCGCTTGATGGTGCGGCACCAATAAAGTCATTCTGCACATCCGCACTTGAAGCCGCAACGCTTGCAAGAAATGTCCCATGCCCATTGGTATCCTCTGTCTGAACATATTCCCTTGGATTTTCCCGGGAAAGCGCAAGGTCTATGTCTGTTCTTATATATTCTGTGCCATAGAGAAAGCCTTCCGGTGGAGCAAAACGTCCCTGAATACGCCCTCCTTGGGGTGTTTCCTCGTCGGATAGAATCGTCTGGTCCCAGATGGATAGAATCCTCGTATTCCCTGCCGCATCACGAAAAAGCGGATTCTCATAGTCAATTCCGGTATCGACAAGCCCGATTAGCGTTCCTTCTCCCTTTAGCGCCAGTGCAGGCTGATTCTGTATCGCAAGGATTCCGCTAACCTCGAGTGCCGTGCTGTCCATCAGAAAAAAGCACTTTGGAATCGAGGTGTAGGAATAGCTTTCTATGGATAACGGTGGTAACACCTCTCGGTTATAATAAATGATGGAATACATCTCGTTAATCGGCTGCACGCAAAGCGGTGCGACCAAAAGCGTCTTTTCTTCCTCTCTCGTAATTATAAAATCATAAGTCTCATTGGATGGAATAATATCTGAACAAGGCATAAAAAAGCTCCTACACATACTGTTGTAGTATATGTAGGAGTTTCTAATACGTTCTTATACCGGACTTCTGCTATCATGACAGGTAAAGTAAATCACCTGATATTCCTCTGATACAGACAGCAGCAATTGATTGCCGCATACAACCTTTTCCTCGTCCAGATTGACAAATGGGTCATCCAGAATCAAAAACGGCTTTTCTTCTTCATACATTGCATCCACGAGCGCCAAACGCATACATACGCCGATAAGGTCCTGATATCCGGCTGATAACCACTTGGTCTCACGAAGCTCGCCACATTCACGCACCTTGAGATTGATATTGGCATCAATCTGCCAGTTGCCATTATCGTCTCCTGTCAGCATCTGATAATACTTGGAAAATCCCTTGGCAATCGGCTCCATATAGCGGGCCGTCAGTTGCTCCTTTGCCTTCTGCAAAAAGTCATGCGTCACGCTAAGAAGCTGGTATTTGCGCATCTCACTTTCCTGAAGCGCGTTTGCTTCCTCAAGCTCTGAAAGCTTCTCATCACGAAGGTCTAACTGCTCCTGTAACTCCTCGAGCTGCTTGCTATACTGAGCCCGGGTGTTCTTCAATTCCTCAAGACTTCTGTCCGCTTCCTGAATCATGATGTTTAACTCTTCTACCGTATATGGACAGCGCATCTCCTTCGTCCAGAAGGTCTTATCCTGACGTTTCTCAAAAGCCTCTTTCTTGCTTACGCTTTCTTCATAAGCATTCTTCGCCATTCTATATTCCGTAGCCTTGTTCTGCAATGTACTTAAGGCTACTGACATGTCACCCTCCAAAGCAAATGCATATTCCTTCGCAAAGGTCTGTACCTGCGTATAAAGCGCATTGCAATTGGCATTTTCACGTAAACTTACTTCCTGACGCGCCGCCAGACGCTCATATTCATGCACCTGACTCTTTAGCTCATACAGTCTTGATTGATAATCCTTTACTTCACAGTAGACGCGGTAATTTCCAAGGAATTCACCAATGGTTTCGTTTACCTTACGAACATCCTCTCGCATGGTCGAAATCGTTACATCAAGCCTGCAATACAATGCTTCTACATCTAAGCGTGCCTCTTCCGTTGCCTGCTCCCATTCCTTTTTTGATTTTCTAACGCGAAGCCCCATGCAAAGTCCGATAACCAAAAGTATCGCTCCCACAGCACCGACTGCCGCAGAAATCAACCGCAGGCTTTGCAGTGAAACCATCTCTTCAATCTGTGCGATAAATGCATCTAGTCCAAATGGTTTCAAAGAAACAAGTAACAAGAACATCACGCCCACCAGCAGTATTCCGATTCCGACAAACGTCAGCACCTTATATGCACCGCTATACGAAGGCTGCTCTACTTCCTCTTGCAGCTTAGCATCATACATTGCCAGCGTCGTTTCCTGACGCGCAATCTCTTCCTTCTGCTTGTCCACCTCGGAAAGCATCTGGATTGCTGCATCAATACGCTCATCCGTAGGCTTTTCTTCCTCGAACATCGCACTTAGCTTATTCCACATCTCCTGTTCTGTCTCTGTAAAGTTCTGGTTGCGAACCGTCGCCTTTGACTCCTCCATCAGACGGACATTCTTCATCTGCTGCTCAAACTCCTGCTGGGCTGGAACTCCGGATGCGAACACCTCTTTTAAAGGATTCATTTTCTCTTCTTTTTCTGCAACATCCGCACAAAGCACCTCATACTGTGCCAAGAGCTCCTTGCGACGCGCATCCTCGCTTGCAATCACAAGTGCAGCCGCGTAGTCTTTGCGGATATTCTGCATCTCATCAATTCGTTCCTGCACCTTATGCTCCATGGCTTTGACACCATCCACACCTTCCTGTGCCGCTTCAAAGGAACGAATCTCCTGTTCTAACTGTGTAATCTGGCTTTTGCGCTTCTTGATACTTCCTGTCACACGATCTGGTGTCAGAGACAGAAGCATTGCCTTCATACGGCTTGATGCCGTTTCAAAATTGTTGATATCGTCTGTATTTTCCGCCAGATTGCCAAGCTTCGCATTGATGCTATCCGATGTCGAGCTTGCACAATCGTTCTGCGCGATATATATACTTCTCTTGAAGGATGCACTATCCAGCTCAAATAATTCTACACCAATATCCTCGGAATAGTCCTCAGACTCAAGGTTGGTACTCAAATCATACAGATGGAACTCATCCCCCTTCTCGGTATGTCCAAAGCTTCGGCTGATGCGGTATCTTCTTCCATCTACCTCAAAATCCAACTCTCCACCGAAGACTCCTCCCTGCCAAGGACGATAGATATTGCGCTCCTTGTCAAAAGCCTTTGGCGCCTTCTTTGCATCAAGTCCATAAAACATGACCTTCAAAAACGCAGCAAGTGTACTCTTGCCCCATGCGTTCGATTCATTGATAACATTGATTCCATCGGAAAATTCCACAGAAAGGTCGGATAACTTGCCGAAATTTTCAATATGACATGCAATTAATTTCATAAGTTAATCTCCTCCCCCTGTAACGCCTGAATTCCGGTACGAATAACCAGCGACTTCTCCTCCTCGGACAAATCAGACGCACTAACCATACGAATAAACTCCCCTTTAAGCGAGATATCGTTGGCATAATCCTCGTAGTTTACCCAAAGCCTTGTCTCATCATATACCTTGGAAAAATAAAAGTATTCCGCAAACTGTTCCTCTAAGAACTCGGTATTTAATTCACACTCTACGTCCACTTCTCCCTGTAGGATGAACTTTACAAGGCTGTTTGAGGAATAGCCCAATTCCGCAATTGCAGCTTCCATGCGCTGTGCCGCATCTGCTGTGGTATGGATGCCGGTCACATCTACTGGCAATGTGTAGAAGGTACGCGCAGCAATTGGAACGAATTCCGTTGTCGCCGTACGTGTCTGTGGATTGATGTCCAATACGACAAAGCCCTTTGGACCACACTCATCAAAGCCTCTGCCCTCGAGACAGCCACAATAGCAATAGATGCCTCGATTGTCCAATCTCTCCATCTGGAAGCTGTGAACATGTCCAAGCGCCAGATAATCGATATTCTTATTCTTCAAATCATCCAGACTGATTACCTCGGCCTTATCCTTGCTCTTATAACCTACAAGCTGTCCGTGCATCGTTACAATATTGAACTTGTCATTCTCTAACACCAGAGAATTATATGCGGTCAGCGAATTATCTGCATCCAGTTCAATTCCGGTTACCGTAACCTTATCATAGTGATAGCTGACCCATTTCTCTCCAAACAGGCATAGGTTCTCCGGAATCTCCTCCAGCTTTGATAAGAAATTGTCCGTGTCGTGATTGCCCCTTAGATACAGAAAATCAATCTCAGGATTTCTCCAGATGATGTCACGCACCGCGTTACGGACATTCACCGCTACATTTCTCGTGTCAAACATATCCCCCGCAATAATAATGGCAGCAACCTGATTCTTCTTTGCATACTCTACCATGCGCCCAAAGGTACGCAGGATTTCGCCTTTTCGCTCTCTTGCCTGTTCTTTGGACAGGTTTGCCGTCATTTTTGAATCCAAGTGCAAATCTGCACAATGTATAATCTTCATAGTTACCTTCCGTTTCTCAATCTATCGCTCACAGTTGTTAATTCTAGGCTTAATTTCCTGCGTATTTATCCTCCAACTCCAGACAGCCTCTCATCTGAATGAGCGGACCACCCTTCTTCTCGATATAGTCCTTTGTGATTGTAACCATACCAATATTGTCATCCTTTGGAATCTCATACATGATATCCAGCATGAACTCCTCAATGATGGCGCGAAGCGCTCGTGCGCCGACCTTCTTCTCCTTCGCCTTCTGTGCGATGGTGCGAAGTGCTTCTTCGTCAAACTCCAGGCGAACCTCATCCATAGCCAAAAGCTTCTGGTACTGTTTGATAATTGCATTTTTCGGCTGCGTCAGAATCGACACCAGCATATCCTCTGTCAATGCTTCCAATGTAAACATCATCGGAAGACGACCGATAAACTCTGGAATCATACCGAACTTGCGCACGTCCTCTACCGTTACCTGACTTAAGATATTCTCATCATTATCGTATTTATCCTTCAAATCCGCCTTAAAGCCAATTGAAGCCGCCTTATTGAGACGCTCCTTGATGATATCCTCTAAGCCTGGGAAAGCACCGCCACAGATAAACAGGATATTCTTGGTATTAATCATGGTCATTGGAACCATTGCATTCTTACTGCTTGCTCCAACCGGCACCTCGATTTCTGCGCCCTCAAGAAGCTTTAACATCCCCTGCTGTACAGATTCGCCACTAACATCGCGCTGGTTGGTATTCTTCTTCTTGGCAATCTTATCGATTTCATCGATAAAGATGATTCCATGCTCCGCACGCTCCACATCATTATCCGCAGCAGCAAGCAGCTTGCTTACTACACTTTCAATATCATCGCCAATATAGCCGGCTTCCGTAAGCGTTGTTGCATCGGTAATTGCAAGCGGTACATCCAGAAGTCTTGCCAGTGTCTTCACCAGATAGGTCTT
>CAYPAM010000040.1:0-12234 GCA_964408715.1 uncultured Lachnobacterium sp. | reverse complement strand
AAAATCCAAAAGTATGCTCCTAACACAATACACATGCCATGTAGATAAAAATATTTGACAAACCAATAACCGTTTTTAGCAATTCGTCCGTGCGACTAGCATCCATGCTTTCTGGTTGTTCTCTCCTTCTCGCTTACAAATCTATTTTACGATTATATTCTAGGATTGAATAGACTATTTTTTCAACCGATTGGTGGTAGAATTACCCTTTTACCGCGCCATCTGACACTCCCGCCACTAAAAACTTCGATAACGCAAAATACAATATAACAATTGGCACTGCAATGAATACCGACCCTGCTGCAAATCGTGTAAACTGCGTTTCATCCAAATGAACAAGCCCTACTGCCACCGTCCACAAATCTTTATTCTTTAGCAGCATATTAGGAAGAATAAAATCACTCCAAGGCCATGCAAACTGCGTTAATGCAGTATACACGATAATTGGTTTCGACAATGGTAAGGTAACTCTGGTAAACACCTGAAAATTCGTAGCACCATCTACACGCGCCGCCTCATATATACTATTGGATATCGTATCAAAATATCCTTTCTGCACCAGATACCCCATAGGAGCACCTGCTGCATATATAAGAATCAAACTCCACAACTGATTAATCAGATTGAAATTAACCATAATCAGATACACTGCGGTCATGCCCATAAAGCTTGGGAACATACTAAGTACAAGTGTTGATTTCATAAGAAGTCTTCTGCTTTTGAATTGAAAACGACTAATTGTATATGCCGTTAAAATAACCAGTATCGTTCCAATCAGGCTTGAAAAAAGTGCCACAAACAACGTGTTTTTCAGCCAATTTGGATAATCATACATTTTCGTATCCGTAAAAAGTGTAATATAACTAGACAGACTTAACGTGTCTGGAAAAAACCCCTCAATGTCGTAAATCGAACCACTTTTTGAGAAGGATGCCATAACCAGCCATAAAACCGGAAATGCAAATACAATACATACCGCAATCAATATGATATGCGTCACTATGGAGTCAATTCGACTACTGCTCAAAAACTTTTTCTTTTTCATCGATATGTATCCTCCTTCTTGTATGCATTACTTCTTACATAGGTCAACAAAGAGATACTCGAAGTGATTAGGAATATAATCAAACTAATTGCCGCACCAATTCCATAATAATTATTGTCTATGGACAGATTATACAGCCAGTTAATTAACAAATCCGTATCGCTGGCAAGGAAATATCCCTCGTTATACAATCCGCCTCGCAAAAAGTAAAATACACCAAAATTATTGAAGTTTCCAACAAAGCTTGTAATGAGTGTCGGCGTAGTAGAAAATACCACGAATGGCAGTGTAATCTTGATAAACTGTTTCCACTTAGACGCGCCATCAATACTTGCGGCATCATACAGGTCCTGATTCATATTGGACAAAATTCCGGTTGCAAGAAGCATTGATGTCGGAACGGACATCCACGCATTGATGAAAAGTCCAATCAGCTTTGCCATCCATCCGGCATCAATATCAAGAAATCCGATTGGATTTCCTCCATTTAATGTTAGGTAATAATTGATTGGTCCACCATAAGAGAACATAAACTTAAACCCAAGCAACGTAATAAAACCAGGAACTGCATAAGCAAGAATTGGAAACGCCCTCCAGAACGCCTTCCCTTTTATACATTTCTTGTTCAAAAGAAGTGCAAGTCCGAGCCCTCCAAAATAATTTAACAGAGTCGACAAAAGCGCCCACACGAGATTCCATACAAGAATCCTAAAAAATGTATCCCTGATCTCTGTAAGTGCCAAAATCTTTTCAAAATTGCCTAGTCCAATCCAATCCACCAATTCCGGCGGGACGATATCACCACCATAGTTCGTAAAAGCAATCAGAATCATAAAAACAATCGGCAACACATTGAAAATCAGTACCCCTGCAACTGGAACTGCTAATGCAACGATATAAAACTTTTTATCAAAAAAGATACTGCATGCCTTATGAAAACTCGGAAGCGTTGCCCCTCCGGCTAGTTTTGATGCACTTCTTTTTACGTCATGAACATTGGAAATATGAAGCGCCACAAAAAATGCCGTAATAATAAACGCCAGCAATCCTCGAAGCAGCATAATGATAGAATCATCGCCTTCTATTCCAAGCCACGAGTCACCTTTTACCGTACCAAGGGTAAAAAATCCAATAATATCCGCTACTCCAATTGTTACCAGATAGATTACATATGCTATGAAACAAGATAGATATAGCATCCCCTTCATCCATTGCTTTTGTAAAAGCTGTCCGGTTCCCATGATACACATGGAGGCTTTTACTGGAAAGTTCATAACGCACTCTCCTTTCTATCAAAACATAAAACTATTTCAACGTATATATTGCATCATAGATATCCTTATCCACTTTTTCCAAAGCTGTTTGGATTGTCTCTTTTGATGCGTATTTTGCTGTCTCCCCAGCTTTCTCACGGAATGGGTCTTTTGCAAGGTCTGCCAGTAATGTGTGAGCAGGCACCCAAATCTGATCGACAGCTTTAATCGATGGCATGAGATAGATATGCCCTTCTTCCAAGCTATTGAAAATCATATCCGTCACACCACCCGAAGCTTCTGCCACATCCGAACGTGTCGGTGCAATGCCAAGTATATCCATTCGCGTCTTAATCATCTTGTAGCCGGTTGCAAAATTAACAAATTCCACGCATGCTTCTCGATGCTTCGTATAAGAACTGATGCCATATCCATTGACACCGCCCATGACAATCGTCTGCACCCAGTCATCCTCTGACATAGAAGCACTATCCTTGGTCAAATCTCCATCCGCCGGCATAAGTGACGGCAGTTCAATCATTTTCAGATTCTCCTGCGCCTTCGCGTTTGCCTCTTCTGCACTAAGCCCTTCTTCCTCATACTTCAATGCCAGTTTTTCCGCAAACAAGCTATAGGTATCCGGCGTTGACACTGTGCAGAAATAAGAGCCATTTGCAATTTTTTCATAACGGTTAAGCTTAATCGTATCGTCAATACAACCTTCGTTCATAAGTGCTGCCATTTGTCTAAGGGCCATAAGACCTGTGGCTGCCTCTTTGTTTGAAAGACCAACATCTGCTGAGTTTAAGGTTCCATCTGTATTCTCCGCAAATACATATGCTCCATAAGAGAACAAAAACTGTCCATTCAGATACAAGTCATTAATGGATGACATAAAACCGTACTGACTATCTTTATTGGTACTACTGTCGGTATCTCTTAGATACTTCGAATATGCATACAAATCATTCCAATTCTCAAAAAAGTCTGCCACGCCATTCTTGTTATCATCCCACTCAGATTCCCAATTTGCAGGCATCATGTCCTCTCGATAGAACAACATTGGTTCCTGAATATTGACTGGAATGCCACATATATACGCCTCTCCGTCAATGCTTATCGTAAATGCGTTCCAAGCCTCCTGTGGAATATATTCATAGCAATCGTATTCTTCCACGGAAAGCGGCAGGATATGTTTATCCTCCGCATAGGTCATAAGCTTATCATTTGCCTGATAGATAACATCTGGTCCATACCCATAAGGACCATTGGCTGCAAGGTCCGAATATTCTTCCATATTCGCATCTACTGCCTGAATGCCTTTATCCTTGTATGCCTCATTGAAGGCTGTTAGTAGTTCCTCCAGATATCCCTTTTGTTTTGCCGTATCATTCTCAAGGATTCGGAGTGTGATTATTTCATCCTCATTTTTACCCGTTTCATTCCCACAAGCCATCAAGCCTGTCACAAGAGAAACCACGAGAAAAAATGACAGCCATTTTCTACCTTTATTCATGTGCGATTACCTCTCCATTCTTAGTAATTACAAAACTATATGGTTTCAATTCCATCGAATCAACCGTCTGAGGGTTGGTCGTATTATTTATCCATAGCTTTACCTCATGATTTTTACTGGTATTGGTCAAGATAAGTACCTCAGATTCTGCATATATCCTTACATATCCCTGCGCTAATTGACCGCTTCTTCTAATCTCTGACAGCGTCTGTAAAAGCTCGTAAATATCACGATACTCGCCATCTGTGTTTGTTTTGTGCCAATCCATACATCTTCTGCAATCCGGATCATATCCGCCCCATGTAAGCGTCTCTGTCCCGTAGAAAATGCATGGCACACCAGTAAACAAAAAGAGTAACGAAAGTGCCGCCTTCATCTTAAATCTGTCACTTCCTACCTCTTTGAAAAAACGATGTGTGTCATGACTATCCAAAAGATTTAGCATCATTTGATTTACAGGCTCCGTGTTTCGCATAAGAATTTCGTTTAACTTCCATGCCATCTGCTCTGACGTTTTTGTTCCGCTTGCAAAATAATCCAAGCAGGCTTTGGTAAACGCATAATTCATAATGCTGTCGTATTGGTCTCCACGTAAATAGTTATTCGCATCATGCCAGTTTTCACCGATAATCACGGCATCCGCTTTCACCTGTTTCATCCGCTGTCGGAACTTGCGCCAGAATGCATGGCTGATTTCATCCGATACATCCAGTCGCCATCCGTCTATATCATATTCTTCCAGATAATGTGTAGCAATGTCTAATAAAAACTCCTGTACCCTATCATTGGAAGTATTGAATTTCGGCATATATGCACAGGCTGCAAAGGTTTCATAATTAACCGCTTCCTGATTCACCGTATCGCCTTTTATTACAAACCAGTCAAAAAACTCAGAGTTCTTTCCCTTTTCAACAACATCCTCAAACTGCATCAGATGCTCACTGCAATGATTAAATACTGCATCCAAAACAATGCGCATACCTTTTTCATGAGCAACTGTTACAAGCTCCTTTAGGTCTTCATTCGTCCCAAACTGTGGGTCCACACGATAATAATCACTGATATCATATTTGTGGTTAGAAACAGAGCAAAACACTGGTGTAAGATAAATCGCATTACACCCGATTCCCTTGATGTAGTCTAGTTTTTCTGTAATTCCTTTCAAATCACCACCCGCGAATGTCTTTGGTGTCGGAACATCTCCCCAACTGCAATTGATATAGGATTTGTCTTTTTCGTGATTTCCCATATGGAAGCGGTCCACGAATAGCTGGTAAAACACCGCTGTTTTCATCCACGGAACACATTCCATAATATCTGCTTCGTTGATATACGGATACTGGAAAAAATTATAAAAGCCTATTGTAAAGTCATAGCTTTCTGTCGCACCATCCTCTGAAAAATAATAGCTTTTTTCTCCATCATCAATATAAAAGACATATGCGAGGCGCGTATCTGTCAGAGTTAATTTGACCTCGTAGAAGTCAAACAATTCTCCAACATATGCCTTTTTCATTTCTGACTTTTTCTGAGTTTCTGCTATTACATATTTACTCTCATATATTACTTGCGCACGGACGATATCATCCTTCGCCGTGCGCAATCTTAGTACTATTTCGTTTGGTGAAACTGGAAAGCAATAGGATGAATCCACAATATGCTGCAATGCATATTTGTTCATTTTATTCTCTCCTGTAACTTTTATTTTGTGACAGTAATTGTCATAGTGTCAGCATCAACTGTAAATGTATAGGAACCTGCATCCTTTACCTTGATATTATATGCTTCTTCTAAAAGTGCTTTAGAAGCATCGTCTGTTACTGCCGTTGCGTTCATACCTAAGCCTGTATCTGCGCCATTGTCATAAACCATGAAATACAGTTCAATTCCTGCATCCAAATCCATGGTAATTGTAAATGTGTTGGTTCCCTCTACTCTTGCAAGGTCTTTATTTTCTGACCAGTCAGAAACCCAGCTTCCCTTTACAACAATGCCAGTCGCTTCTGATACTGTATAGCTTGGTTCTTCTGTTGAAACATCTTCTTTTTCTCCTGTTGTGTCACCGTTACGAACAATTACAAGTGTATCCTGAAGTGAGTTGTCTGGATCTGTCGTAAGTGTAATTGTATAATTTCCGTCCATAATTACATTTACATTGGATTTATCATCCGAACCTGCTAAACCACCGCCATTTGCCATCTGTGTATCATCAACTGTTGTAAAGCATCCATAGCCCTTCTGTCCATCCCACTGCCAATCATAAATTATCTGGAACTGGTCACCTGCATAAAGGTCAAGTGTGATAGAAAATTCATTCGTAGCATTGCCTGTTGCCTTTAACTGACATGTTTCTTTTACAGAATCTTCTACACCTCCTGCCCAGCTACTTGCTGCAAGAACCGGACTTGCGCCTGCACCAACAATATACCAGCTTCTAGTATCCTCTGCTACATTTGTTGACTTGAAGCTTCCGTACAAAGTCGTATCTTTATCAAAGGTTGCTGTTGTTAGATCCTTTTTGCTCGATTCAAGGAAGGTTGGTGTTTCAAACCAGCCTAAAAATTCATAGCCTTCTACTGTCTCATACTGTGCATAATCTTCCAAAACTGCACCTTTAGTTCCTGTCACCTGTCCTAACTGTGTCTCACCATTCATGAATGTAACGGTAATTTTCTCCTCTTCTGCTGGTTCATTTCCGCAAGCACAGATCATCATCATCACTGTTGTTACCGCTAAAATAAGCCCCAAAAGTTTTCTCATTTTCTTTTTCATTGTTCCTACCTCCACTTAAACGTTTAACCTAAACGGTTAAGTATATGTTAGCATTTGATTTTTTCATTGTCAATTATTTTCTTGACAATTTTAATTCGGATTTGTAAGATTACTTATACAGTTAAGTAAGCAAAATTACGCCATTCCTTAATTTTGCTGAATCTTTATTCGAGCGCATGTATGAAAATTAAGTAAAGATTTTTTGATTTTTTGTAGGAAATTACTCGGCAATCCACATTGTCGACAAAAAAGAGCCATTTTAATATCGGAAAGGAAATAAAATCAAGATGGATAAAAAAGTGACCGTCAAGGACGTAGCAAGAGAGGCTGGAGTGTCCGTTGCAACCGTATCTTATATTATGAATAACCGAACCGATCAGAAAATCAGCGATGCTACGCGTAAAAAGGTATTGCAGATTGCAAACCTCCTAAACTATCGCCCAAGTCATGCTGCTGTCAGCCTTGCAACAGGGCGAACTAATGTGATTGGAGTTGCATATTCTCTTGATTCAGATACGCCTTCTAGAAATATGGAGATAAACACCTTTGTAAATATGCTGATTGAGCGTATGAACCGCATGAAGTATGATATTCTCTTTCTTCCTATCACAGGAGATGAGGAATCCATCATTACCAATCGCAATATTGATGCGATTATTGCCATCGATTTAACCCACGAGCAATTCAAAAATCTTTCGGAGAGATATTTGGTACCTATCATTAACGTAGACATGATTGTCAATGACAACCTGTTTTACCAGATATATACTGATTATCCATCCCTAATTTCTGAGGCGGTGACGATTATTGGCGATGACTGTTATCTCTTAATTGATAAATTTGCAAATGAAGCTTTTCTTTCTTTTATTGCGGAGGATTTTTCTGCTGAGCAAGTCATCTCTATATCTTCTGTTCGAGAGACTGACACCAAACAGCTTCTGGGGAAAAAGGTCATCGTAATTGGTACCTATCTTGCATTAATGATTCATCCTTATGTGAAGGATTGTGACATGGTAGTAATTTCTTCCGAGGAAACTCCGGTGGTGCTTCCAGCAAGCATTCAAACTCTCTACAACAATTCAGAGAAAAAAGCCAATCTTACAATGAATATTCTTCTAAATGCGCTGAATCATAATTTTGATTTAAACCATGATTGTAAGGTAAGATAAGCATATTCCGGCCTTTCATAATCATAAAAACACCTCAGCCTGCATACTGAGGTGTTTTGACATGGGCAAACCGCCGCCTACACGTAGAATTCCTGTCCATCGCAATACACTGCATCCATCTGTTCCAGATAGCGTTCCTCATAACGGCTTCTTTGAACAGCAGACACTTCCCGATTGCGGCAATTTGCAGTTTTCTCCCACAATTTCTTTCTGACTACACAATCGAAACGCATCTTGTTCTGCATCTGTATGAACTCCATATGCAATGTATTTTCCCGAAAAGACAAATCATAACTCTCTTCCGATATTACTTCACTTCCGTCCAGGGTCTGCACCTTTAGAGTATATACCTCATCCTTTAAACACCAATTAGGAATCGTGATGCTCTTTCCACCAGACCCATTACTTTTGCCCACACCAAGCAGGCGCGAAAACTTATCCACCAGAATCAGATTGTAATCATACTCCTCCGGCACATAATCCAGACTTATGATAATATCGAGGTTGTATTTATCTGCCATTGTTGCTACCTTTGGCATATCGTACCTCATCTTATTTTGATTTATACAAAGTAAAGAGCGAATTATGTAAAATCTCCGTGATCCTTCACATAATTCGCTCCCTGCAATTCATATATACTTTATATCGACATTAATCCTGCTAAAATAAAGACGCAGGATTTATTTTCTTTAAATATCATATTTTTTCAACAGCATATCCAATGCTTCTCGAAGCAAAATCGCTTCCCCTACACCTTCTCGTTTTGAAAGCTTAGTCAGGCTCTTTAACTGGTCATTGGTATAGTGCGATGTCTTTGGAATCATCTTCTCCTCTCTTGCAAGAGCAACCTTATTGGAGCCATTGACTTTTGCGCGGAACAGCGCACTCTCTGCCTTACGAATCAATTCCTGTACTCTGGTAGCATCTTCAAAAGCGGTTGCAATACCGATGGAAATCGTAAGAGGTTCCCCGTTTGGCAGTTTGATATCATAGCCACGTCTCACTTCTTCTAAAAATAAAAACACATCCTCTTTTTCCATATCCCCATTGAAAATAAAGCCAAATTCATCTCCAGCAATACGATAAATGGTAGCACCTGGCACCAGTTTAGACTGCAGATATTTACCAGTATCAATCAACACCTTGTCTCCGCACTCTCTTCCAAACTCTGTGTTAACACGCATAAACTTATCGCAATCTGTCAGCGCAATAATAATGGAACTGCTTCCTTCCGCATCTGGCTGATTCATTAGATTAACTAAATCAGCCTCAAATTTTTCCATAGTTGGAAATCCTAACGCATTGTTTACTGCTGCATGTTTTGGATCGTTCATATCTTTCCCCCCTTAATTCATTAGACTGTTTTTATGATTATTTTTTGACGATATTATTTTCGAAATAACATCTTCAATCTAATATATAAACTCATATGTATGATTTGTCAAGTATTATTTCTAAAATAATATCCTTTTTCTTTTCATAATCGCCTTGCAACCGTTAGTTGCTAAAATTTCCAAGTCCACTTGGTCGACATTCTGCTTCATATCTGTTATCATAAACACTATCAAAAAGGTCTTGCAAGAACCGTTTTTATAAGGAGGCTTAACATGAATTTAGCAGAAAAAATTATTACCCTTCGAACAAACAACAATATGTCTCAAGGAGACCTTGCAGAAAAGCTTAACGTATCCCGTCAATCCGTTTCCAAATGGGAAACTGGGGCAAGTATACCAGATTTAGAAAAACTCATTGCTATGAGCGAACTTTTTCATATTACATTAGATGAACTGGTAAAAGGCGAACTATCAGACACATGTGACAACACAGATTGTCTTGGACACACTTTCCCTCGTCAAGATGAGCCTACTCCACAGGTAATATATGTGCAAACACCCGTAGAAAACACCGGTGTATCTAGCACCCAGCGAATTGTGGGATTTATTCTATTGGTAACCGGAATTATCTGTATCCTATTAGAACTTTTTTCTAATGCCGATGGCCTCCTCGCAATCCTTGGAGCATACCTAATCCTTTGTAGCATTTTCTGTCTTGCAATCAAAAAGAACGCTGGTTTGAAAATCGCATGGATGACCGCGCTTTTCCTACTAATGATTACGCTAGCTTACGGATGGGCAGCTCCTATAGGAACTACAAGAGGAATCATAACCCTTGGTACTTGGATATTTATCCTCATTCTCACCATCGTAACCATAGCCCAAAAGCGCAGGAGAAAATAATTCTCCTGCGCCTGTAATTCTTAATTTTAAACCATATTTCTGCTGTATTGCTCAACTATTCTGCATCCTCTCCATCTGTTCCTGGAACATTTTCATCTGAGACTGGGAATATTGCTGATTCTTAGAATTTTTCTGCGCTTCTGTCTGCGCTTGTGCTTCCGCCAATTTCTGTAATCCCACTTCCGACAATTCAAGGGCCACGCCCTCTGCCGCGAACACATCCGTAATTTTCTTATATTCTATATGTCGGCTTATTCTCCCTCAAAAACAACCCTTGAATTCTGCTATTCCTTCGATTGCACCCACACTGTGAATATGCTATATTACAAATAGTTAGAAAGAATTCCTGCCGAAGTATGAAAGGTATCAAACTATTATGTTAACAGACACAGCAAAAAAACTTATCGCATTCACTTTTGATGATGGTCCTAACACCACCATAACACCACTAGTCCTTGACTTATTAGAAAAACATAATTGTGTAGCAACCTTTTTCCTCATCGGGGAAAAAATAAATGAAGAAAGTGCCGAAGCTGTAAAACGCGCGAAAAATCTTGGTTGTGAAATCGCCAACCACTCTTTTTCACATCCAGCCCTGCCAGAACTGAGCGCTGAAGAAATCATTGCCGAGGTTAATAAAACCTCTGAACTTATCTATGATATTACCGGTGAGAAGCCTGTGTTTTTCCGCGCTCCATATATTGCTACCAATGAATTGATGTTTGACATCATCCGTATGCCTTTCATCTGTGGATTTGGTGTGGATGACTGGGATCAAAAGGTCACTTCCCAGCAGCGCATTGACGGAATTCTCCAAAATGCCCGTGATGGCATGATTGTCCTGCTTCATGATATGGAGGGGAACAACGCTACCGTAGAAGCCCTAGAGGTTCTCATTCCCGCGCTGCTAGAGCAAGGATATGAATTTGTCACAGTAAGCCAGTTGTTTGAGCAAAAGCATAAAAAGCCAACAGATCCTGAATTTCATAATCGAAATATTTCCTATGTAGAATAAGCATTAATATAGGCGTAGACAGAGCTTCTTCTCTATCTACGCCTACTAATTATGGTTTCATTTTGCAAATGCAAGAATCACTTCTTCTCTTTTCTTAACTCCTCTTATATCCGGACACAATATACATCTGGTCATTGGACACCTTCACATCAACTTCAAAATATGCTTCAAAAAGCTTCGCCAAATCATCTTCACTCATAAGTCCATTCGACACTTTTGCCGCAGGCCCGGAATGATGTGAATCTAACTGTTTTCGGCTCATGCTATGGGCAACTGTCAGTCGTCCGCCATTTTTCAAATGTGAAGCCAGCACTTCTATCAGCTTCGCAGGGTTTGGAAAATGTGGAAACGCATTGTATACCATACACACATCATAATCCGATGGTAGGTTGGCCTCTTCCACATCTGCGCAAAGGAATTCTACTCGTGTATGAGACTCACTTATTATTCTATTCGTTTTCGAGTCATCGAAGCTGACTTTTGCTCCTTGAATCGTCTCATCGTCAAAGAATTTCTCCTTGGCAATTTTTATCATTTCTTCTGAAATGTCAACACCGGTAACCGAAGCAACCTTTCTGTCTATATAATCTGGCACAAGTACACCAGTACCACAGGCAACGTCTAAGACCTTCACCCCGGCACACACTCCTGCTGCATCCAGAATTGCCTGAATTTTCTCTTCTTCCCGAATCTGAACGTCATCCCAGCTAGAAGCCAGCTTATCAAAAAAAGCAATCACATCTGCTTTATCAATAGCTTTTCTTGCAAGCACATCACCAATCTCTTCCACCCATTCGGATTCCATATAATCAATAGTCATTTCCTTGCCTGCATCTGTCGGATTTCCCGGAGTACCACAAATCGGACAATCGTACATAAGAATTCGTTTTGGAAACAGTTCATTACATTTTGGACAACGAAGCATCACGTCTGTTTTTCGTACAGATAGCTCTGCTCCCTCACATACCGTTCCAATTGCAGCATCGTCGAAATATTCCTTTACCACCTCGAACGTGTAACCAGACGCCTCTCCGATAAGAAGCTGCAATTTATTTACTTTGTTGTGTCCACGCTCGCGGCACATGTCCTGCGCGTGCTCAATCATCTGAACCGCACCATGATATTCGTGCATATGTTTCTCCTTGACTATAATTTTAATGAATTGGGATTTTGCCAAACTGAAATTTTCCAGTGTGTTGTCAAATTAAACTTTATCCATCTATTCTA
>CAYPAM010000039.1:0-12368 GCA_964408715.1 uncultured Lachnobacterium sp. | reverse complement strand
AAAAAAGCTGTTGCGCCACGGATTTCGGTGTCGGAATCCATTTTGCAACAGCCCCTTTGGTTTACGTTATAGGAAATGGCGTCTGACGACGCTTTTTTATTGAGATGTTTGTAAATTTCGTTTTTTCGTTCCCTGCTGGAAGAGAATTGCTCCAGCCGGAAGTATAATAGTTGCACCAAGAAGAATCAGGATGCTAAGAAGTGCTTCGTTCATGGAATTCATCCACTGTGAGGTCGTACCCCAGAGGTTGAACAGGAAGTGGAAGAAGATGGAGTAATAAATACTTCCGCCACGTTCACAGACATATCCAAGAATAAGGCCTAAAGCAAATGCGTAACAGCCTTGCAGCATATTCATGTGGAAGGCACCGAAGAGTACCGCCTGGATGATATTGGCAATCCAGAATGGAAAGGCTCTGCGTGCAACGCGCATGGTCACGCCACGGAAAATCAGCTCTTCACTCCAAGGCGCGAGGAAAACAGAATAGATAAACATGATGATAGTGATTTCGTCACTCATTCCCGCAGATTCCATCAGCGCTTCGTAATCCTCTAACCATTTTGGGAAAATCACGGAAATGACGCTAATCAAAAGGGTGGTTGCAAACTGTGTGCCCGGAACCATAACAGCAATTCCGACAAGCTGAAGCGGATGCAGCTCCTTTTTGACATTCAAGCGGTAATTACCACCGCAGCTTTTGTAATACCAGATGCCGAAGATGATAGTACAGCTAAGTGAAAACGCAATCATGATGATGGTGTTAAAATCGGTATTCATAAATAGGTTCATAAGATCGTCGCCAGAGGTAGCCTGTCCGGTAATGCCAGGTGCAATGGCAAACATAAATATCGCAGCCACAAACATCAGGTAGAATACTGCGATGTATTCCATTGCAAATGCCAGTAAGAATGGGACGAACGAAAATAAAAAGGTTTTCAGTTTTTTCATTTCGATTTCTCCTAAATTACAAGATAATATGATTATAACATAATAAAACATTAATTCAAGAAACTTGTTTACGATAAAACTTTAATATGCTAAAATGTAAATATCCAATTAACGGAAGAGAGAGGGAGACATAATGAACAAGAAATTAAGAACACCTGCTGTGGATCATTTGTTAGATGCAATATTGTGTTTGGAAAACCGCGAAGAATGTTACACATTTTTTGAAGATATCTGTACGGTCAATGAATTATTATCCTTGTCGCAGCGTTTTGAGGTAGCAAAGATGCTTCGTGACCAGAAGACCTACCTTGATATTGCAGAGAAGACAGGAGCGTCTACGGCAACTATCAGTCGTGTGAATCGTTCTCTGAATTATGGAAATGATGGATACGATATGGTATTTGAGCGTATGACTTGGGAAGAAGAGCAGTAATTGAAGATATGAGAAGAACCCACCTATTCTGGTGGGTTCTTTTTCTTGTCATTCTGTTTGTCTTTGTCTTCTGAATCTTCTGCAATAACATCGTCAATGAGTTTTTCGATTAAACGCTTCTTCATGTAGATGTCAAAGCTTAATAAGCAGATGAAGCTGAAGGTCTGTAACAGTTCCTGCTCATCCTCTGGAAAATCCGTAAAGGTATCCTTGGCAATGCTGTACTTTTTGCTGAATTCCTTAAGAATTTTGTTGGATTCTACTTCTTCTATGCGAAAGATTTCTGCATAGATGTCTTCCATGTTGTGTTCGCCGTCGCTGCCAAAGTACTTATCCGTAATTGGATTCAGGATGGTCTGGATATCATTAATGCTTAAGATGTTTTTCAGATAATAGATTAAGATTAATGTCAGCAGGTGCTCCTTCGAATACTTCTTCTTATTTGGAGGAGGCAGCAAATCGTTCTTGGTGTAATTGTTAATCATGGTTTTGGTTAACAGCTTGTCGTCGTCATGACGCTTCGAATCTGCAAGCTGTGTATCCATAAAGCTGGTTATCTGGTCCATATATAAGTCGATATTTGGAATGGATTCCGGACGAATATAGTCGATAGTCTTTAATTTTTCTAATAAGTCAACAATTGCGTGTTTCATGTCTTTTTCCATATGTTATCAGTCCCTTTTCATATCTTGTGATTTTAATATCAAAAAACTAAACTTCAAAAGTTATTATATAGTATTCAAAACCATATGACAAGAAAAAGGTGGAATTTTATTTTTCTAGTAGATATACGCATAAGAGTATGTTATAATCAAAAACAAACATATGTACGAAAAGGAAATGGCGATGAGTATTTACGATACATTGAATGAACAACAGCAGCAGGGGGTATTCACAACCGATGGACCGGTACTGATTTTGGCGGGCGCCGGCTCAGGAAAGACCCGTGTGCTTACGCATAGGGCAGCATATCTGATAGAAGAAGTGGGTGTGAATCCATATAATATTATGGCTATTACCTTCACGAATAAGGCGGCGGGTGAGATGCGCGAGCGAATAGATGATATGGTTGGCTACGGCTCAGAAAGCATATGGGTTGCGACCTTCCATTCGACCTGTGTCCGTATCCTGCGCAGATACATTGACCGACTGGGGTATGATACGAATTTTACCATCTATGATGCGGATGACCAGAAGACGCTTATGAAGGATATCTGTAAGCGTTTGGAGATTGACACGAAGATATACAAGGAGAAGATGTTTCTTAGTGTGATTTCTTCCGCGAAGGACGAGCTGATTGACCCGATTGAATTCGAAACGAGGGCAGCGGGCGATTACACCAAGCGTCGTCAGGCAGAGGTGTATAAGGAATACCAGAAGGTGCTTAGACAGAACAATGCGCTGGATTTTGATGATTTGATCTTCAAGACCGTGGAGCTGTTTAAGCTGGATGCAGAGGTGCTGAATGCTTATCAGGAGCGTTTTCGATATATCATGGTGGACGAGTATCAGGATACCAACACAGCACAGTTTGAATTGATTCGTCTTCTTGCAATGAAATATAAGAATTTGTGCGTAGTAGGTGATGATGACCAGTCTATCTACAAGTTCCGTGGCGCGAACATCTATAATATTCTGAATTTTGAGAAGCATTTTCCGGATGCGACGGTGATTAAGCTGGAACAGAATTATCGTTCCACTCAGAATATCTTAGATGCGGCGAATGGCGTGATTGCCAATAATATTGGGCGTAAGGCGAAGGCTCTGTGGACGGACAACGGCGAGGGCGACAAAATATGCTTTGAACAACTGGAGAGCGGTTACGAGGAAGCGGATTATGTGACGAGAGACATTGCCAGAAAAGTCCGTAGTGGGGAATACACCTACAAGGATTGTGCAGTTTTATATAGAACGAATGCGCAGTCACGTCTTTTTGAAGAGCGTTTTATCGTATCGAATATTCCATACAAGATTGTGGGTGGCGTGAACTTCTATTCCAGACGTGAGATTAAGGATTTGCTTGCATACCTAAAGACGATTGATAATGGTCGTGATGACCTGGCGGTAAAGCGTATCATCAATGTGCCTAAGCGAGGAATTGGTGCAACTTCAATAGCAAAGGTGTCGAACTATGCATTTGACCATGAGATGCCATTCTACAATGCACTGCGTGTTGCAGGGGAGATTCCAGGACTAGGGAAAGCAGCAGAGAAGATTCGTCCATTTGTGCTGTTTATTCAGTCTATGAGAGCGAGACTGGATAACGGTTGTACTCTTACCAATCTGGTACATGAGATTTTAGAGACGACAGGATATCTGGCAGAGCTTGAAGCAGAGGGCACAGACGAAGCAGAAGAACGCATCCAGAATATCGATGAATTGATTAGTAAAGTAGCAGCTTATGAGGAAGGGGAAGAACATCCAACCTTAAGCGGATTCTTAGAAGAGGTGGCGCTTGTCGCAGATATCGATGAGCTTGATGAGGACAAGGATTATGTTGTGCTCATGACACTGCACAGTGCGAAGGGGCTGGAGTTTCCCAATGTCTATCTGGCTGGTATGGAGGACGGTTTGTTCCCAAGCTATATGTCTATTACCAGCGATGATGCCTCTACGGAGTTAGAAGAGGAGCGTAGACTTGCTTATGTAGGTATCACTCGTGCAAAGGAGCATTTGACGATTACAGCGGCAAGAAGTCGTATGCTTCGTGGTGAGACACAGTTTAACCGTGTGTCGCGCTTTGTAAAAGAGATTCCAAAGCATTTGCTTGGTGGCGAAATCTACGAGCCTAAGGCTGCGCAGCAGCCAGTACAGGATAACGCGTATCAGAAGGCGAAGAAAGCGTTTCGAGCATCCGCGACATCGTATAGTGCGTATGGGCAGAGCAGCTATGATGGTTATAGTTCGTTTGGAGCTTCAAAGAGCAAGGCACCGACCTATACGCCGGTAGCGAATCAGCGTTCGTTTGATTCTACGAATACGCAGAGCTTTGTGTTGGGCTATGAGGTAGGAGACCGCGTGCGTCACATCAAGTTTGGGGATGGCGAGGTTATGGCAATTGTTGCTGGCGGCAGAGATTATGAGGTTACGGTGGATTTTGATAAGGTCGGGACCAAAAAAATGTTTGCTACTTTTGCAAAACTGAAAAAAATATAAAATGTGTATTTTTTATTAGAAAATTGGGAAATCCTATGTTATAATGTCATTAACAGAAAACGTATAAAGGAGCGGGGGATATTATGAAGAAATTACAGGAGCTTTTTAGCGACGCAACAGACGTTATCGATACTAGTAAGATTATGAGTCTTCTCAAAAAGGAAGAGGAGAAGAAGAAAAAGAAACATACAGTGATGATTGTATTGACTGTTATTGGCGGAATTGTAGTAATTGCTGCCGCAGCTTATGCCATTTATCGTTTCTTCAATCAGAATGATGTAGACGACTACGAAGACGAATTTGAAGACGAATATGATGATTTGTTCTTCGAGGATGAAGACGAAATCGTAGTGGAAGATGACGAAATTGCAGATGACGAAATTGCAGATGACGTGTTTGAGGAAGAGGAAGAAGAGTAAACGACAGATAAAAAGACTGTACCGCAGGGTACAGTCTTTTTTGCGTCATAGGAAATTCCTATAAAGCAAAAAGACGCTCCGCTAAGGATGCGCACCTCGCGGAGAGGAATTTAATTGCTGCGCAATACCGCTCGGGCGTGGAGAATCGCGCATGCGCGATTCTTTGTTCTTCGGATTCATAAATTCTTAATGAATCTTAATCTCTTCTCTAGAGAAATTCATTGTTGGATTTGGTAGGATATGTAAGTATCAAAGAAAATACATGGAAAAATTGTAAATCATAAGGAAAAAAAACATGAGATATGAACTACCAGAGGAGATGAGAGTAAGAATGGAGCGTGTACATCAAAAAAGAGTTAAGCAGATTCGAAGAAGAGTACTCATATGCGTGGGGCTGGCGGTTGTAATTCTTGTGGGTGTATTGTATAAGTATAATGTCATTTCACATCCGTATTATTACAACTCCCACTTTGGGATTACAACCTACAAGAGTGATGTGGATTACGATGGAGATGGCATTGATGACCAGTCAGATATCTTAAAAGGAGTACGCGCCTATATCGCTACGAAACCGCAATACAAGAGTGCTTATTATGCCGGTGGATATCCAACGGATGGGTATGGGGTGTGTACGGACGTGGTGGCACAGGGCTTTTTAAATGCGGGCTATGACCTCATGGAGTTGGTGAGTGCAGACATTACGGCTGCGCCGGAGGCGTATGACATATCAACACCGGACAAGAATATTGATTTTCGTCGCGTGAGAAACCTAAGGGTGTTTTTTGAGCGGAATGCGACCAGCCTGACTACAGATGTGAACGATATCGATAAATGGCAGGGCGGCGACATCATCATTTTCGAGGACGACCATATCGGAATCATTTCGGACAAGCGTAACGGAAATGGTGTCGTATTCATCATCCATCATGGCAGTCCTTGGCAGGCAGGCTATGAGCAGGATATTCTTGAGGGAAGAGACGATATTGTCGGACACTATCGGTGGACATAGGGTGTCGGGACTAATAGAGTATTGTAAAATAATCAGGCAAATTGTGAAGGCTGTCCTGGAAGGATGCGCACCTCGCGGAGAGGAATTTAATTGCTGCGCAATACCGCTCGGGCGCGTAGAATCTCGCACGCGAGATTCTTTGTTCTAGGAAATTGCGTTTTTATAGAAAATAATGTAGTATATACCTATATGTGTATTGACATAGATACACAGAGATAGAAAGGTAGATTACATGAAAAAGGGACAGGTTGCAGAAGGACGGATTGACCATATCGTATTCCCAAACAAGGGAATTGCGATTACAGAGGAAGGGGACAAGGTTGTTGTAAAGAATACCATTCCGGGTCAGAAGGTATCCTTCTTGGTAAATAAAGTAAGAAAAGGCAAAGCAGAGGGACGTCTTTTAGAGACAATCGAGAAGTCACCGCTTGAGGTGGAGTCTTTGTGTCCACATTTCGAAAACTGTGGTGGATGTACCTATCAGACTTTACCATACGAAGAACAGTTGAAGTTAAAGGAAAGTCAGGTGCGTGGACTGATGGAGGATGCGATTGGTGATGCATGCGAGTACGAATGGCTGGGCATCAAGGGCAGTCCAAAACAGTACGAGTATCGTAATAAGATGGAGTTTTCCTTTGGCGATGCATATAAGGGCGGACCACTTGCGTTGGGACAGCACAAGAGAGGAAGCTTCTATGATATTATAAGTGTTACCGATTGCCAGATTGTGGACGAAGATTTCCGTGCGATATTGAAGGCAACGGTGGAATTCTTCGGTGAGAAACAGGTAACATTTTTCCATAGATTAAGTCATGAGGGTGTGTTGCGTCATCTTTTGGTAAGAAAAGCAGTGAAAACGCAGGAGATTCTGATCGATTTGGTTATGACCACACAGTATGATGAGCAGTTGCAAAAAGGTGTTTTGGGTGAAGCGTGTGCAGGATTAAGCGAGGCAGAACTCTTAGAACAGTGGAAGGATATGCTTCTTGGTTTAGAATTAAAGGGCGAAATCAAAGGAATTCTTTGTACTAAGAATGACAGTGTGGCAGATGTGGTGCGCAACGATGGCACAGATATTCTCTATGGACAGGATTACTTCTATGAGGAATTGTTAGGACTTCGTTTCAAGATTTCGCCATTTTCCTTCTTCCAGACCAACTCGCTTGGTGCAGAAGTGTTGTATGAGACTGCGCGCGAATTCATTTTATCGGATAATGCAGATGAGTTAAAAGGAAAAACGGTTTATGATTTGTACAGTGGAACCGGAACTATCGCACAGATGCTTGCACCGGTTGCCAAAGAAGTTGTGGGTGTCGAAATCATTGAAGAAGCAGTAGAAGCGGCAAAGGAAAACGCCGCGCTCAATGGACTTTCCAACTGCAAGTTCCTTGCAGGCGATGTGCTAAAAGTCCTCGACACCATCGAGGAGAAGCCGGACTACATCGTCCTCGACCCTCCTCGCGATGGTATTCATCCAAAGGCGATTGAGAAGATTATTAATTACGGAGTGGACAAGATGATTTACATCTCCTGCAAGCCAACCAGTCTTGCAAGAGACCTAGAGATATTCCTTGCAAGAGGATATGACGTCAAGAAGATTTGTTGCGTGGACATGTTCCCAAATACAGTCCATTGTGAAACAATAGCTCTGTTGCAAAAGAAGAAATAAAAATATATGTTAAACAATGGTTTTTGATTCAAAAAGACATTAGAGTGTGTTGATAATATACGCTACAATGTCTTTTTATTTTGCAAAAAGATTTTTCATTCAACCTTTTTCAATAGATGTTGCGACAATAGAAGTGTTTACTGATTAGATGAAGATAATCGGAGATTGGTTATACGTGGTGATATTAAACAATGGAAGCAATCGCAGTATGTATCCTGCAAATATTCAAAGGATTGTTGTGGATACAGGAAGGTGGGGTAAAATATTTGTTTATATAGTTTGTCCAATGATGGTGAAGGCAAACGCAGATGTTATTTTCTATATTCATGGTGCAGGATGGGTTTTCGGAAGCTTTCATACCCATGAAAAGCTGGTGAGAGAGCTGGCGGCACGAACAGGATCAGTTTTGATTTTTCCTGAATATAGTCGTTCGCCGGAAGCACGTTACCCAGTAGCAATTGAGCAGTGTTATGAGGTGCTTTGCAGAGTTCCTGAAATTATGAGTGATTTAAAGCTACAGACGAATGCGCGAAACTTGACGGTGGCAGGAGACAGTGTTGGTGGCAATATGGCAATTTAAATGGAGAAGCAGATGTGCTTCGGGATGAGGGAGAAGCTTTTGGAAGAAAACTTCGGGATGCAGGAGTTGCAGTAACAGCAATGAGATTTCAGGGGATGATACATGATTTTGTTATGTTACATGCATTAGATCAGACAAATGCATGTCGTGCTGCAATGGATGTGTCTGTTTCATGGATAAACAAAAGAAATAGAAGTGGAAAAGGTGTCAATTGTTGGGAGAAAAGCATATGATAAAGTAAAAGGTATTCTATGAAAGGTGTTATGATGAGAAGAAACAATTTCTTTAACAATGGCAGGTACTGTGATGATGAGAATTGTAATAGAAATAATCAGGCAAATTGCGGTTGTAATGAGGGCGAGAATTGCTGTGATTGCTCAAATTGTCCTCCAGGTCCAGCAGGTCCGGCAGGTCCGCAAGGCCCGATAGGAGAAACCGGCGCGACAGGTCCACGGGGTCCGCAAGGTCCGACAGGTCCAGCAGGTCCGACAGGAGAAACAGGTGAGACAGGTGCGACGGGTCCGATAGGTCCACAGGGTCCTGCAGGAGTGCAAGGTCCGGTAGGTCCACAGGGCCCACAAGGTCCGGCAGGAGAAACCGGTGCGACAGGTTCAGCAGGTCCAACAGGTCCGGCAGGCCCAACAGGTCCGGCAGGTCCACAAGGTCCGGTAGGAGAAACCGGTGCAACAGGTCCAACAGGTCCGGCAGGTCCGCAAGGAGCAGCAGGAGAGCAAGGCCCAATCGGCCCACAGGGTCCAGCAGGAGAGCAGGGTCCGGTAGGTCCACAGGGTCCACAGGGTCCGGCAGGTCCAACAGGTCCGGCAGGTCCACAAGGTCCAGCGGGTCCACAGGGTCCGGCAGGTCCGACAGGAGAAACCGGTGCAACAGGCGCAACAGGACCACAGGGTCCACAGGGTCCGGCAGGTCCGCAAGGTCCGGCAGGTCCGACAGGAGAAACCGGTGCGACAGGCGCAACAGGTCCACAGGGTCCGGCAGGTGGAGTGCTAAATTATGCAGATTTTTATGCGTTGATGCCACCAGATAATGCTGCTACGGTAGCGCCGGGAACAGATGTTAGTTTTCCGCAGGATGGACCAAATAGTGGTTCTGATATTGCACGAACCGGTTCAAGTTCATTCAATTTGGCACAGATTGGCACTTATCAGGTATTTTTCCAAGTGAGTGTAACGGAAGCAGGACAGTTAATATTAACCTTAAATGGTGCGGATCTAGCATATACGGTATCGGGTCGTGCGACAGGAGCTTCTCAGATTATTGGAATGGCGATCGTGGAAACCACCGTTATCAATTCTATTTTGACCGTACGAAATCCTGCAGGAAATGCAGCGGCTCTTTCTATTACACCACTTGCAGGGGGAACAAGAGCTGTTTCTGCACACCTTGTTATAGTCCAGCTTCAATAACGCTGCTAAGGAAGAGGATATAATATCTTAAGCTGATAATTGAAGATTATGAATAAAATAGAATCAAACCTTCAAGTCGTGTTAGATTTGTAGGTTTGATTCTATCCATTTTCAGCATAATTTTGTTTCAGAAAAAAACAATCTATGATACAATGTTTTAAAACTTATATGCATCACAACGAGTAAAAAGAATTGCAATTATAAAAGGGTATAGAAGGACAAGCTATGAATTTTTACAAGGGAGTAGATATATCCTCGCTCTTGGAGTTAGAGGATAACGGATTAAAACTATATGATGCGAATGGAAACGAATGTGAAGCGCTAAAGTTGTGCCAGCAAAATGGAGTGAATTCAGTGCGTCTTCGTATCTGGAATGATCCATCACAGGTGCCGGAGGCACAGGGGTACTGTGATTTGGAGCATACGGTGGTGTTCGCCAGAAGGATTAAAGCCAAAAACATGAGTTTTATGCTGGATTTTCATTATTCGGACTTTTGGGCAGACCCGGGTAAACAGCGGAAACCGGCTGCTTGGGAGCAGTTAGATCCGCAAAGCTTAGTACAGGCGGTCTATGATTATACGAAGGAAGTGTTGGAGCGCCTGACGGCAGAGGGCTGTCAGCCGGATATGGTACAGGTGGGCAATGAGATTCGAAGCGGAATGCTTTTCCCAGATGGTGAGGTGCCACATTTTGCGCAGCTTGCGAGACTGCTGAATGCGGGGATACAGGCGGTTCGTGATGTGAGCCCGGATATTCAGGTGATGATTCATTTAGACCAAGGTGGAAAATACATTTTCCTAAAGGAATGGTTTGATGCAGTCATGGCGGAGGGACTACTGCCATTTGATGTGATTGGTGTATCCTTCTATCCATTCTGGCATGGAACTTTTATGGACTTGAAGCAGTCTTTGGATGCTTTGGTAGAGAGATACCAGCTTCCGGTCATCGTAGTTGAGACGGCGCACCCATGGCGTAGAAGTCAGGATGGCTTCGTATCCGAGGAGCAGGAGAGAATTGCAGGATTTCCGGCTGGAATCAAGGAACAGGGCGAGGTCATGAAGCTGGTTATGAATATCGTGGCGTCTGTTCCAAACCAGATGGGCTGTGGTGTATACTATTGGGAGCCACTGGTGCTTCCTATGAAGGGACAGGGTAGCTGGGCGAAGAATATGGGCGTTTTGGATTTGGATGGAAAGGTGCTTCCAGGCTTTGCAGAATTCCGGTTTGAAAGAAAGAATTTTTCGAGGGAGTATATAGAACAAACCTTCGCGATGTTGCGTAAAAAGGCGCAGGAAGAGGCAGAGGAGATGAATCGCATGCCATCCGGCACCAATCTGGTGAAGAACGTTGCATTTTCCAATGATATGAATTGGATGCTGGTAAAAAAGCAGGATTATATCAAGACGGAGATTGACCATGAAGAGCAGTGTTTGATTGTAAGCTCGAATCAGAATTTTGATTTTAATATCTGTCAGGACGTGCATATCGGTCAGCCGGGCAGGTATGCCTTGAGCGTGCAGTATCGTGGCACGAATACGACGGATGTAGAAGTAAAGCTGTATGGCGAGCAGATATGCTGCGATACCAAGGTGCGTGTAGAGAAGAATATCTATCCGACGGATGAGCATTGGATGCGATATGATATCGAAGGGATTGAGCTTCAAGCGGGCACATTTAGTATTGGTGTGCAGATGCATACGCCGCCTGTAGTCGGCAAGTTAAAGTGCTTTAATCTCTATCGTATGCAATAGCGGAAGTTGAGATTTATTCGGTTTGCACGAAAGGAAAAGAGTGAGGATAGAAGATGTTAGATATTTTAGTAAGAGCAGGGTGTTTTGTTGCCATTATTGTAATCGGGTATGTGCTTCGCAGAGTGAATTTTTTTAAAGAGGGAGACTTTGCAGTACTGTCCAAAATCGTTTTAAAGATTACCCTGCCGGCAGCGTTTATTTACAATTTCTCTGGGAAAAAGCTGGAAGCCTCCATGCTTTTGATTGCCTTACTTGCTTTTGCAATGGGTGTATTGTATATGGTGATTGGATATTTGATGAATATTCGCAAAGGAAAAGAGGAAAAAGCCTTTGGCATACTCAATCTCCCGGGATATAATATCGGCAATTTTGCCTTGCCGTTTATCCAGAGCTTCATAGGGCCAGTGGGTGTCATTACAACAAGCTTGTTTGATGCTGGTAACGCCTTTATCTGCCTGGGCGGGGCATTTGGTGTTGCATCTTCTATCAAGGGAGGCAAATTCTCCTTTAAGAGAATACTAAAGGCTTTATCGCGTTCGGTCGCTTTTTTAACCTGTATTACGATGGTGATTCTGGGCCTGCTTGGCATCACACTTCCAGCACCGATTGTATCGTTGGCAGAGATTGTTGGTGGCGCCAATTCGTTCCTTGCCATGCTGATGATTGGTGTGGGATTTAAGCTGTCGGGGGATAAGAGTCAGATAGGAACAATCGTAAAAATCTTATCCGTTCGTTACGGAGTGGCGCTGGTGTTCGCCCTTGTGGTATATTACTGGTTTCCATTGGAATTCGAAGCAAAGCTTGCCATTATGATTCTTGCCTTTAGTCCAATTGGTTCCGCAGTTCCGGCTTTTACGGAAGAGATGAAGGGCGATGTGGGATTGTCAAGTGCGCTGAATTCGATTTCTATTATATGCAGCATTGTATTTATTCTCGCGATACTTATGGTTGCAAAGGGCAACGGAGGCTTATAACAGG
>CAYPAM010000038.1:0-12436 GCA_964408715.1 uncultured Lachnobacterium sp. | reverse complement strand
TGTATCGTTTTAAAACGGGTACACCAGCTCGTATTGATAAAAGAAGTATTGATTTTTCTAAGATGGAAGAACAGTTTGGAGATGAAAGAGTTGTTCCTTTTTCATTTACGACAAATCCGGAGGATGTGCAGATAGATCAGGTATCATGCTGGCTTACATATACCAATCCACAGACACATGAGATCATTCGTGCGAACCTGCATCGTTCTCCAATGTATTCTGGAGTCATTGAAGGAACTGGTCCAAGATATTGTCCTTCCATTGAGGATAAGGTTGTAAAATTTGCTGAGAAGGAACGTCATCAGATTTTCATTGAACCGGAAGGCCTAAGCACCAATGAGATGTATGTTGGTGGTATGTCATCTTCACTTCCAGAGGATGTACAGCATGCGATGTACCGCACGCTTCCAGGATTGGAGAATGCGAAGATTGTTCGTAATGCATATGCAATTGAATATGATTGTATCAATCCAAATCAATTATATGCTTCACTTGAATTTAAAAATATTCATGGACTTTTTAGTGCCGGTCAGTTCAATGGCAGCTCTGGATATGAAGAAGCGGCTGGTCAGGGTATTGTTGCTGGTATCAATGCGGCGCTTAAAATTCAGGGAAAAGAACCTATGATTTTAGACCGCTCTGAAAGCTATATTGGTGTGTTGATTGATGACCTGGTAACGAAGGAAACCTTTGAGCCATATCGTATGATGACTTCGCGTGCAGAGTACCGATTACTTCTTCGTCAGGATAATGCGGATATGCGTTTGACCAAGAGAGGCTATGAGGTCGGACTTATCTCACAGGAACGATATGAGCGTGTCTGCAAGAAGGAAAGACTTATCGAGGAAGAAATTGCTCGATGCGAGAATATGAAGATTGGTGCTTCCAAAGAGGTTCAGGCTTTATTAGAAAGTTATGGAAGCATTCCGCTTAACACAGGAACAAATATTGCGGAGTTAATTCGAAGACCAGAGCTTGATTATGAAAAGCTTGCTCCAATCGACCCAGAGAGACCAGAACTTCCATACGATGTTATCGAGCAGGTGGATATTCTGATTAAGTATGATGGATATATCAAGAGACAGGTTAAGCAGGTTGAACAGTTTAAGAAGCTAGAGAAGAAGCTTCTTCCACAGAATTTCGATTATAGCGAAATCAATGGACTTCGTATTGAGGCTGTTCAGAAGCTGAATAAGTTCCAGCCACTCAATATTGGACAGGCTTCTCGAATCTCAGGTGTATCACCTGCAGACACTTCTGTTATTTTGGTTTATTTGGAGCAGTTGAAATATTCTAATCCAGATTTGTTCTATCAGTTGAATGGACATCTTGGAGAAGAATAATTGTCGGACATGAAATAAAGAAAGAGGCATGCTGTGGAATATAAGTTTGATAATTTTATAGAAGAATTGAATAAGATTTCCATTACATTAAGTGAAAAACAGCTTGAGCAGTTTCGTATCTATTATGAGATGCTGGTTGAGAAAAATAAGGTTATGAATCTTACCGGAATCACAGAATGGGATGAAGTATTAGAGAAACATTTCCTAGATAGTATTTCTCTCATTCGTGCGATTAATTTAAACCAGTCGTTGTCCGTGGTGGATATGGGAACAGGAGCAGGATTTCCCGGACTTCCACTCAAGATTGCGTTTCCAAATCTGAAGATAACATTGGCTGATTCCTTGAATAAGCGTGTGATTTTTCTACAGGAAGTGATTGATGAATTAGAGTTAGAAGATATCGAAGCGATTCATGGAAGAGCAGAAGATTTGGCAAGAGAAAAATGCTACCGTGAGAAGTATGACTTGTGCGTGTCCCGCGCTGTTGCAAATCTCTCTACTTTAAGCGAATACTGTCTTCCATTTGTTAAAATCGGAGGACAATTTATCTCCTATAAATCCGGCGAATGCGACGAAGAGGTTGCAGCATCTAAGAGTGCAGTCTTTTTACTTGGTGGAAAGATCAAAGACGTTGTAAAATTTGAGCTTGGAGAATCCGGAAGATCCTTTATTGTAATTGATAAGGTCAAGGGTACTTCAAAAGAGTATCCACGTAAAGCCGGAACTCCATCAAAGAAACCGCTATAAATAATTAACCCCTTTTGTTAGATTTTGTCTAGCAAAAGGGGTTTATTTCATTATGAGAGGAATGTTCATATTACAAAAGATAATCTTCAATAATAGAGGAAACCTTTTCTGGAATCTCCATATGAGGATAGAGGCTTCCATTGTTGATTTTTACAATATCAATATTCTTGTTCACTTTATGATAATCATCTAATGCAAGTGTGTAATTTTTTATTGCCTTGCATCCAATGATAAGTGTTGGAGTAGTGAGTTTTCTTACAGCATGAGTGGCTGTATTGTTTACATAATTTCCTAAAAGTGATGAATACAGATATCTTCCACTACTTCCATTGGTGTGTGCTGCTTCATAATAAGTATCTTCCAATCGAGAAGAAACAAGCTGTGGTTTGGTGTAATATTTGGTACGGAAGGCTTCATCAATCTTAACATTACTTGTCAGCAGATTGTATACGAAGGTTCCGATAAATGGAAGCTCGATAACACGCTTTTTGAGTTTTGAAAGCTCGTCCGGTACAACGTTTAACTGTTTTAAGGAAACCGGATTGATAAGTATCATTTTTTCAAAAAGACTATCATCCATATGATTTGCCATAATTACGAAAGAAGCAGAGATGTTGGTTGCAATAACCGTTGTCTTTTCACAAATCACTTCTTTGACAAACGAGGTAATCAATTGTGTATATAAATAATTGGTATATTCTAAGCCAGGCTTTGAAGAACGACCGCATCCTAACAGGTCTATGCAATATACTGTGTGCTTCTTTTCAAAGCGACGGATGATTTTGGACCATTCTTCAGATGATGCGGCGGCATTTGCATCATGAATCAAAAGGAGTGGTGAACCACTACCTGATTTGGTGTAAAATATTTGTTCGTCCTTCCAATTGAAAAATTCTCCATCCTCGGTAGAGAGAAGATTTTTCTTGGTTGAAGTAGTTTCTATGAATTTGTTATATGCGTAGATTGCTGCAACTGATGCACCTACGACAAAAAATGCGCGCTTTGTACTTTTTTTCATATAAACCTCCCATGTTATTTATAATATTATTATAGACAGTTTTAGCTCATTATACAAATTAATTTTTATTTAAATCTTTGCATTCTATATAAAATGAATTATAATATGATTGGATTGGAATATTTATCTATCGAACATATGTTTGTGAGGAAACAATGGTAGTTTCATACTTAGAAAAGATAAAAGAACAGTATCAGGAAAAACGTATAGATGCAAATAATCGTTTTCAAGCCGTGACTAATGAATACAAGGAAAACACAGAGTTTATGAAATTGTTAGAGGCGAACAATGATCCAAACTTTGAATCCTTTACACCAAGACAGGTGAATGGATTTAATAAGTCGAAGATTGTAGAATTGGAAGCCCGACAGAAACAATTGAGCAATATGCTGTCAGATATACGAGCAGAGATATCTTCTATTGATAACGAAATCTATGAGTTGAATAGTGTTATCAAGGTTGCAAGAGAAAAAAGCATGGGCAGCATGAGACAACCTATTTTTGATGAAAATTATGATGAGGGCGAAGTAAGACTTGTACTTCTGGAAACACAGGAGAATGAGAGACAGAGAATTGCTAGAGAGCTGCATGACTCTACGGTGCAGAATCTTACTTCCATGGTACATAAGACAGAGCTTTGTCTGAAACTGATGGATGCTGACCCACTTCGTTGCAAGCTGGAGCTATCTTCTATGAATAAAACATTGCGAGATATTATCGAGGATACCCGCAATATGATATATGACCTTCGACCAATGTCATTTGATGATATCGGATTTGAAGTTACGGTCGAGCGTTTTATTGACAAGATGAAGTCCTTAAGTGGTGCCAATATTATATTTAAGACAGAAGGCACTCCTTATGTCATTAATAATGTAGTCGGTATTACTCTTCTTCGTGTCATTCAGGAAGCATGTAACAATTCCATCAAACATTCGAAGGCTTCGAAAATTTGTGTTAGTCTGATTTATGAAAGTAATCGATTTACAGTTCAGATTGAAGATAATGGTAAGGGATTTGTTGTAGAGAAATATTCCAATGTTTCACGTGAAGATAATTCCGGATTTGGACTGTCAATGATGAAGGAGCGAATATATCTTTTGTCTGGGGAATTGGTGATTGAATCTGTTTCAGGTGAGGGTACTACTATTAAGGCACACATACCAATTGAGGAGGAAAACAAATAGATGATTAACATTATGATAACAGATGATCATTCTATGATCAGAGAGGGACTAAAGAGTTTATTAGAATTAGATGGCGATATCAAAGTAATTGCTGAAGCAGTGGACGGCCAGGATTGTTTGAATAAATTAGAGACAGTTACACCAGATGTGTTATTGCTCGATATTAATATGCCGGTTATGAATGGGCTTGATGTTTTGAAAAACTTAAAGTTGCGTAAGAACAAGGTGAAAGTATTAGTCATCACGGCACATAATGAAGTAGAATATCTCATGAAGGCTGTTGATATTGGCGTCAATGGATATGTATTAAAGGATTCAGAATCCGCTGTTCTTAAGAAAGCAATTGTTTCCATTGCAGCTGGGGAGAATTATATTCAGCCGAGTTTGATTCCTGCATTGAATGCAAAAATGATTGAGAAAAATGAAGATGGGGTTAAACTGGAGAATCTTACAAGTAGAGAAATCGAAGTATTAAAGTTACTTGCAGTCGGAATGTATAACAAGGAAATTGCAGAAACATTGAATATCAGTGAACGTACAGTTAAGAATCATGTGTCTAATATTTTTAAAAAACTGAATGTCACTGACCGTACACAAGCAGCAGTTTTTGCAATCAGAAATGGAATTGTAAATATTTAAACTACAAGATATAGTAAATTTAGAAAGAAATGTTTCACGTGAAACATTTCTTTTTCTTATGTGAAACGATTTTCTGCCCACAAGATTTTGTTTTTTAAAAATGGAATAGACACAAGATTTTGCGGAAAAACACACAAATGTTTCACGTGAAACATTTTATATATAAAGATGAAAGTACCACTAGGACTAGTGGTTGCTAGACGTGAACAATATTTTAGGTGTGGAAATAAAGAACATTAAGTGTTATAATAGGAAAGCATAAAAAATTAGAAAAAATATAGGATTTTCCTACGAAAGAAAGGAATAAAAATGGGAAGAATTATTGCAATTGCAAACCAAAAAGGTGGTGTTGGTAAGACTACAACATCCATCAACTTAGCTGCCTGTTTAGCAGAAAAAGGAAAGAAAGTATTAGCTATTGACCTTGATCCACAGGGAAATATGACAAGTGGACTCGGTGTAGATAAAAACGAAGTAGAGAATACCGTATACGAATTAATCTTGGATGAGTGCAGTATTAGAGAAAGCATGCATGATACTGTTGTTGAGAATCTCCAGATTATCGCATCCAATGTAGATTTGGCTGGTGCAGAAATCGAATTATTAGGAATCAACGATAAGGAATACATATTGAAAACAGCAGTTGATTATATCAGAGATGATTACGATTTTATTATTATCGACTGTCCACCATCACTCAATATGTTGACAGTAAATGCGATGACTACCGCAGATACAGTACTTGTTCCAATTCAGTGTGAGTATTATGCGTTGGAAGGTTTGAGCCAGTTAATCCATACAATCAATCTTGTACAGGAAAGATTGAATCCACATCTTACTATCGAAGGCGTTGTATTTACTATGTACGATGTAAGAACAAACCTTTCAAATCAGGTAGTTGAGAACGTAAAAGAGAACTTAGATACAACCATCTACCAGACAATGATTCCAAGAAATATCAGATTAGCGGAAGCTCCATCCTTTGGAATTCCAATCAATATGTATGATCCAAAATCAGCAGGCGCTGAAAGCTATAGAAACTTAGCACAGGAAATTATTGATAGAAAGGATATTTAGTTATGGCAGTGAAGAAAGGATTAGGAAAAGGTCTCGACTCTTTGATTGCAGATAAGGGTGTGAAACCAGTTGAAAAAGCGGCTCCGGCACCAAGCGCAGACAAGACAGACGGCGCAGTAATGATGAATATTGCAAAGGTAGAGCCAAACAGAGAACAGCCTCGTAAGAAATTCGATGAAGATGCGTTATTGGAATTATCTGAATCTATCAAACAGTTTGGTGTTCTTCAGCCATTGTTAGTTCAGCAGAGAGATGATTATTATGAAATCATCGCTGGTGAAAGACGTTGGAGAGCAGCAAAGCTGGCTGGAATCAAGGAAGTTCCTGTTATTATTAAGAAGTTAACCGAACAGGAAATTATGGAAATCTCATTGATTGAGAACATCCAGCGTGAGGACTTAAACCCAATTGAAGAAGCACAAGCATACAAACGCCTTCTTACAGAATTCAACCTGAAACAGGATGAAGTAGCAGAGCGTGTATCGAAAAGCCGTACTGCAGTTACGAATGCGATGCGTCTTTTGAAATTGAATGATAAAGTACAGCAGATGGTAATTGATGAGATGCTTACCACCGGTCACGCAAGAGCTTTGCTTGGAATCGAAGACCAGGAAAAACAGTATATCGTTGCACAACGTATTTTCGATGAAAAATTAAGTGTACGTGATACTGAGAAGTTGGTTAAAAATATCCAGAATGAAAAACCAGATGCCCCAACCAATGCAAAGAAAATCGACCCTCAACTGGAAGCTGTTTATCATGAGTTGGAAGAACAGTTAAAGGTTCTTCTTGGAACAAAGGTATTTATCAATCCAAAAGACGATAAAAAGGGTAAGTTGGAAATCGAATACTATTCACAGGATGAGTTAGATCGCATTATCGATTTAATTCGTACTGTACAAAAATAGGTATAAATGCCTATTTAAAATTATATGATTTTAGTACACAATATAAATAGGAGAAATATATGATTTCAGAAATTCTTGGAATTGATTCCGATTATATTATTATTGGTTTGGTAGTGTTGTCTATCATCATGTTAGTTCTGTTGATAGTAAATACAGTTCAAATCGTTGCATTAAGAAAAAGATATCGAATATTCATGAGCGGCAAGAATGCAAGAAATTTGGAGAAGACTCTTATCGAGAGACTGGATCAGGTAGATGGATTGTTGAAGGCAAATGCCGCAAATGAAAAGAATATCAAGCGGTTATTCAACAATATGAAATTTACTTTCCAAAAGGTTGGGCTTGTGAAGTATGATGCCTTTAATGAGATGGGCGGAAAGCTTAGTTTTTCCCTGGCGCTGCTGAATGAAACAGATGATGGTTTCGTTATGAATGCGGTACACAGCAGAGAGGGTTGCTATACTTACATCAAGGAAATCGTCGGTGGTAATTCCATTATTGTTTTGGCAGAGGAAGAGCAGGAAGCATTGAATATGGCCAAGGAGGCAAATCAGCCTGCAAAATAATACATTGGAGTATAGGCATGAAAATCAGTTCGGTAGACGTATTGAAAGGCGGAGAAGTTCTGGCAGAACCGATAGTGTCGCAAGACATTACCATCCCAAGTGGAACTGTCATTAAAACTGAATATATACCTCTCATTATGTCTATGGGTATTCAGACAGTAATGATTGAAGACCCATATCAGGATCTCGAATCTCCGAACCTGATTATTGAAGCTTCTCGTTTTGAGGATTATGTAACTCGCATTAAGAGAATTATGGAGGGACATATCTATCACTCGAACAATTCTCTTCGCGAGTTTGAAATGATAGCCAATGAGATGATCAAAGAGATACAGGATGTCTCCGATGATGTCATCTTTGATATTACAGAACGTGGTGCGAATCTGTATGAGCACACACTTATGGTAACACTCCTTTCGGTCTATATCGGAAAGAGGTTACAGCTTGATAAAAAACAACTATATGATATAGCACTTGGTTCATTGCTTCATGATATTGGAATACGCTATATCACGGTAACGTATGAAAGTGTTGATTGGAAGACAATGGACCCTGTTGCTGTGTTTGAATTGAAGAAACATACCATCTTAGGTTATTCTGCATTAGATGGAGAAAACTGGATTTCCGATGTCTCACGAAAGATGATTTTATCACATCACGAGAGAATTGACGGAACCGGTTACCCTATGCGACAGAAGAACAAGGAATTGGAATGTAGAATTATTCAGGTTTGTGATACTTTTGATAGCTGTATCTGTGGAATGGAATGTAAACGTATTTCCTTGCAGGATACGTTGACCATGTTAAGTGAACTGGCAGATGTAAGCTTTGACAAAAGAGTTGTGGAGCAGCTGTTAGAGGTGATTGCGCCTTATCCGGTTGGTACGATTTTAGAACGTCCATCAGGAGAGAGGGTAGTCGTTATATCACAGAGCAGCGATAAAGAGAATCCAAACACGATGATTCTCAAAGAGGAAGAGTAGTAATTTTGAGGAGATGAAAAGTGCATAAATTCCTTAGAGCGATTGGTTTTTCTAAGATTAGCAAAAAAGACTTTGAGCTAGTACTAGATGAGATTATAGAACATCCAGAACTTATGAAGGTAACAAAAGATTCCGAAGGAAATGAATTTGCCGAGTATTCCCGAACTTTCGGGAATAACATCGGTATCATGATCCGTGGCTCGTTTGATGAAGAGGAGAATTTTGATATCGAGTATTATTTTCCATATGCATGTGGGAATGCGATTTCTACACAGGAACAGATTGATATTGAAAAGCATGCAGAAAAAGAATCCTACGCAGGGGTATGCGATGAGATGCGCATTGGCGTAACGCTGATTTTCTATTTGCAGAATGTGGCAGATTTCTTGTCAGAGCATAGAAAAAATATTCATGTGAAAAATCTGCGAGGCGCATCACTTTCGGCATTGTCCGTAGAAGGAAAGATTCTTCTTCCAATTGAAGAACGAAAACCTGCAAAAGCGCAGGCAAATCATAAAAATGAGAAGCGTGCACAGCTTTTAGCAGAAGCACGCGATGGCAACGAAGAAGCAATCGAGAGTCTGACCATTGCAGATATGGATATGTATTCCAATCTGTCAAAGCGCATTACAAATGAAGATGTACTCTCTATTGTAAGCTCCTGCTTTATGCCATATGGAATTGAGAGTGACCAATACAGTGTGATTGGAGAAATCATAGAGTTAGAAGAAATTACAAATTCACTCACAAATGAAAAAATATATTCCATGAAAGTGGAATGTAACGATATCGTTTTTGGAGTAACGATAAATCAAGAGGATTTATTAGGAGAGCCAGCCGTGGGCAGAAGATTTAAGGGAAATATCTGGATGCAGGGTACAGTATGTCTGTAATTTTCTGATAAAGAATGCCGCCTTAGTTAAATGGATATAACAAGCCCCTCCTAAGGGTTAGTTGAGGGTTCGATTCCCCCAGGCGGCGCTAGAAGCAGACCGAAAATTCTTAAAACAAGAGTTTTCGGTCTTTTATATGTCTGGGAATCTATAGATTTCTTGAAATATATAGAAAGAAGAATTATAATATATAAACAAAGGTGTTTTTCAAGACTAGAAAATGGGGGACGAGAAAATGAATAATACAAAAGAGAAAAAGGCAAGGCTGCAGGTTATTATTTCTGCCTTGGCAATCATTGTGCTTTTGGTTGCAGAAATATATTTCATAATCAGTCATGGTATGGATTGGGCAATTCCAATTGTAATAATTGGCGTGTTGCTTTTGGCAGCAGTTGCTGTGCTTATAAATGCAATTATGAATATTTCCGCTGAGCGCGAGGCTCAGAGACAGGCGCACTTCGATAATCTGTATAAATCAGAAAAAGCATCTTATCTGATGCTTAAGAATCGATTCGAAGAAATCGAGAGAAAGCTTGCAATTATTCAGGAATCATCAAGGATTCCTTCTGAAGAAATCATCAATGCGCAAAAAGGCATTGCAAAAGTAATCATTAATCGTAGTAAGGAAAACGCAGATGCTATCATCAATTCCAATGACCAGGTATTAGAGCGTTTGGATGAAATCGACGAAACACAGAACACAAAGTTTACAGGAATCTCTAAGGACCAGCGCTTGAAATTAACCGAGATGTCAAACCAGACCGAACTCAAGCTACAGGATATGGTAGTTCAGTTAAAGGATATGGAGCTTCGATTGAATCAGGCAATTCTTCAGGGTGGCAAAGGTGTTGCAGCGGATTCTGTAAAGGTGGAAGCGGATTTTGCACTTGACGAATTAGCACTTGATGCATTTAGCGAGCTCGATGAGCTGGAATCACTTGTTGAGGAAGAACCGCTCATGGAAGAACCTATCATAGAGGAAGACGTGATTCTGGAAGATGAGTTTGTTGCAGAAGAACCGCTTATGGAAGAAGAACCAGTGGCAGTTGCACCGGAAATCGATTTGTCCGATCCGAACAAGGCGATGAGCCCAGATGATATTGCGGCACTTTTTGCCAGCATGAGTGGTGGGGATGCAAAAGAAAGCGCAGAGCCAGAGATATTGGTAGAACCAGAGGTAGAGGATATCCCTCCAATGCCGGATTTGTCAGACCCAAACAGGTCCCTCAGTCCAGATGAGATTGCAGCGTTAATCGCAAATTTATAAATCCAAAATAAAAACCATGCATTTTCTACAGAATGTATGGTTTTTTTATATTTTGTTAACTTGTATACTAGTAGAAACCATGTTACAATTTTTGCATAAGGACTTTTATTATACAATGAGAGGAGATTTTTACATGCGTAGTATTACACTTATGAAGGAAGCGCGTTTTGGCAAGTTTGGTGAAGCGTTAGCTCCTGTAGCACTTCCACATACTTGGAATAACCTTGATGGCCAAGATGGCGGAGACGATTATTGGAGAGGAATTGGAACTTATGAAATCGACCTTCCTAATCCAACATCAGGCAAAAAACAGTATATTGAGATTCAGGGTGCAAACCATGTAGCAACCGTTTACTGTAACGGACGTGAGCTGGGAACTCACAAGGGTGGTTTCTCAACCTTCCGTTTTGATTTGACACCTGCTATGAAGGCAGAAGGAAACGTACTTACCGTAGTCGTTACCAATGCAAAGAGTGATATCTATCCTCAGACTGCAGACTTCACTTTCTATGGTGGTCTGTATCGTGATGTAAACTTCATCGAAGTAAACGATGCGCATTTTGATTTATTAAAGGATGGTACCGCTGGTGTGTTCGTAACACCACACTGTTCAGGCAATACACGTCTTGACTTATTCCCTGTTAATGCAGCCGGTGCACTTATTGCAGTCGAGCTGAAGGATGCGGAAGGTAATGTGGTTGCAACAGGTGGAGCAGAAGCTTCTATGCATACCGATATGCTGATTAAAGTCAACAATCCACATCTGTGGCATGGTATGGAAGACCCTTACCTCTACACAGCGGTTGCAAAATTATTAGTAAATGAAGAAGTTGTAGACACAGTGGAAGTAAACTACGGATATCGCTCCTTCCATGTAGACCCAAATACCGGATTCTGGTTAAATGGCAAGAATGTTCCACTTCACGGTGTATCTCGTCACCAGGATAGATTGGATAAGGGCTGGGCAATTTCAAAGGAAGATCATGAAGAAGATATTGCGCTGATTAAAGAAGTAGGTGCAAACACCATCCGTCTTGCGCATTATCAGCATGACCAGTATTTCTATGATTTGTGCGATAAGACAGGTTTCGCTCTCTGGGCTGAGATTCCATTTATCTCAAAATATATTCCGGGTGAGGAAGCTTACGAGAACACAATCTCTCAGATGATTGAATTGGTTGCACAGAACTACAACCATCCATCTATTTTCTTCTGGGGAATTGCAAACGAAATCCTTATTGGTGCAGACAATGAACCACTTCGTAAGAATTTGCGCGATTTAAATGACTTGGCAAAATCAATGGACCCAAGCCGTCTTACAACAATTGCGGAAGTATCTCAGACACCAATGGATTCTGAGCACGTATATATAACAGATGTTGTAAGCTACAACCATTACTTTGGATGGTACGGCGGAAATGTTGCCATGAACGGACCTTGGCTTGATAAATTCCACGAACTGAATCCAGACATTCCGTTGGGCTTATCGGAATATGGTGCAGAAAATATCCTGAAATGGCATTCTGCAACTCCTATGAACCATGACTATACAGAAGAATATGCAAGCTATTATCATCATGAGATGTTAAAGACATTTGCAACTCGTCCATATCTGTGGAGCACACATGTATGGAACTGTTTCGACTTTGCGGCAGACGCTCGTAATGAGGGTGGCGTTTTGGGACGTAACAACAAGGGTCTTATCACTTACGACCGCAAGATTAAGAAGGATGCATTCTACATCTACAAGGCTTACTGGACAACAGAACCTATGGTTTATGTAGCTGGTCGTCGTTTTGCTGATCGTG
>CAYPAM010000037.1:0-12454 GCA_964408715.1 uncultured Lachnobacterium sp. | reverse complement strand
GCGACCTCTTCGTCCCGAACGAAGCGCTCTACCAAGCTGAGCCACACGCCGTTATATAAAATTGTAACTACCATACTATTATAATAAAGTTATTTAAGATGTCAAGGAAAGAATTCCATGACAAGGAGGAAATATTATGAAAACCGTACTTATTACCGGAGCTTCCCGCGGTATTGGCAAAGCCATCGCAACTTACTTTGCCAAGGAAGGGTATGCGCTCGTTATAAATTGTAACAACTCCCCGGAAGCACTCTCTTCATTGAAACACGAATTGGAAGTGACTTTCCGTGTTCCTGTGCTGGCATCCGTCGGAAATATTGGTGATTACAGCTATGTCACCAGACTTTTCTCTGAGATAAAAGAACAATTCCAGGGCGTAGATATTCTCATTAATAATGCAGGCATCTCACACATCGGCTTATTACATGATATGTCAGTTGACGAATGGCAGAACCTAATCCATATCAATTTATCTGCTGCCTTTTACACTTCGAAGCTTGCAATTCCATATATGCTGACCCAAAAGGCCGGAAAAATCATTAACATCTCCTCCGTCTGGGGCAATGTAGGTGCTTCCTGCGAGGTAGCCTACTCCGCCAGCAAAGGCGGCCTGAATGCCTTTACTAAGGCTCTGGCTAAGGAGCTGGCTCCAAGCAATATTCAGGTGAATGCCATTGCATGTGGCTGTATTGATACCTCCATGAATCAGTGTTTCTCTGCCGATGAACGCCTTGCTCTGGAAAATGAAATCCCGGCTGGACGTTTTGGCACTGCTACGGAGGTTGCTGCACTTGCTTATTCTCTTGCCACCGAACACAATTATATGACAGGACAGATTATTACCTTAGATGGCGGCTGGTGCTAGTGAGACATCTGCTTTGACATCAAATGCTTTATATTCTTGGAATCCCAGAAAAGTGTTGCGTGTTGTAACACTTTTTTATTTCTCTATTTCCCTAAACTAGTATATGCTCATGAAGAAAGAAATTGCCACATTTATAATTATACGAATCCCACTCTCACAGTATCCCACTTTTTCTGACCGGCTCAAGCTGGTCATGACACTCCGCGGATACTCTATACAACGGCTTGCTGACCGATTGTTTTTAAGCCATTCTACGATTAGCTGCTATCGCCAAGGAACACGTATGCCAGATTCCGCAAACCTTGTGAGAATATCCAAAGAGCTATGTGTAAACACTGATTTTCTATTAGGTATTACGGACTATATCATAGAACAGCAGCTATAATTTAACGCCATGCCTACAGAATGAGACATGGCGTAAAAGCTTTGGTTTATTCAGCAACAAATACTATCGTGGTTCGTGCTGGGACACGCACCGTATGTGGTCCCATTTTCTCTGTCATTGCGTCAAAGTCAACACCGTCTGCATATTCGCAATTCGTGTTTACTTTTACCTTCCACTGCATTCCATTACTTAAGCTTGGAAGCTGCAAGGTCAATGGCTCCCAGTAGGAGTTCATGCAATAGAATATGATATCGTCCTGCGTATCCTCTTCGTTGCGCCCTGCGAACATAATACCAATCATGCGGGTATTGTGCTCCGTCACGCTATTATATGGATATCCGTTGTGGAAGCTGATTGGCGGAAGCTGACACTGCGCATGCTCCGTACGCTTTCTAAGAATTGGATGCTCCTTTCGGAACGCAATCATATATCTTACAAAATCGTGAATCTCCTGATATTCCTCCAAACGGTTCCAATCCAGCCAGGATATGATATTGTCCTGGCAATATGCGTTGTTATTTCCAAACTGTGTATTACAAAATTCATCTCCCGCAAAGAACATCGCTGCACCTCGACTACAAAGAAGCGTAGCAAACGCATTCTTTACGAGTCGTTTTCTAAGTCCTTTTATTACAGGATCTGTCGTTTCTCCCTCTTGACCACAGTTCCAACTGTGTCCATTGTTGTCTCCGTCTGTATTATTCCATCCATTCTTTTCGTTATGCTTCTGATTGTAAGCATACAAGTCATACATGGTGAATCCATCATGGCAGGTGATAAAGTTCACCGATGCCGAATGTCCGCGTCCCTCCGGATGATAGAGGTCTGTCGAACCGGTAATTCGGATAATTGCCTCACCTGCTGTTCCCTCATCGCCTTTTAAGAATCGACGCATATCATCGCGATATTTTCCATTCCATTCTGCCCAGCGATTCCATGATGGAAAGCTTCCCACCTGATACAATCCGCCTGCGTCCCATGCCTCTGCAATCAGCTTTGTCTTACTAAGCACCGGGTCAAACGCTAACGACTCAAGAATTGGTGGATTTGCCATTGGCGCACCATTTTGGTCTCGTCCCAGAATAGATGCAAGGTCAAATCGGAAGCCATCTACACGATATTCCACTACCCAGTGACGCAGGCAATCCAAGATAAAGTTGCGTACAATTGGGTGGTTACAATTCATAACATTGCCACAGCCACTGAAATTATAATATTTTCCGTCTGGTGTCAGCATATAATAAATATTGTTATCAATACCCTTGAAAGAAAAACATGGACCATTCTCATTTCCTTCTGCAGTATGATTGAATACAACGTCTAAAATGACTTCTATGCCATTTCTCTTAAGGTCATAGATGAGTCGCTTTAATTCTTTGCCCTCGTAGTGATGCTCTTCTTCGGAAGAATAGCCTGTATTTGGCGCAAAGAAAGACACCGTATTATATCCCCAGTAATTATAGAGCTGTACTCCATCTACCACGCGCGCATTTTCCATCTCGTCAAATTCAAAGATAGGCATAAGCTCCACTGCGTTAATTCCCAAATTCTTAAGATAAGGTATTTTCTCCCGTAGTCCCTCGAAGGTTCCCTTTGCAGTTACTTCCGATGACTTGTCCTTGGTATATCCTCTTACATGCGTTTCATAGATAACCAGATCCTCTATCGGGGTATTCAGCTGTCCTACATCGCCCCAGTCAAAATCATTTTTTACCACGCGCGCTTTATATTCAAAATCTTTGCCGCCTTCCGGCTTTTCGCCCCAATTATGCTGTCCTGTTACCGCTCTTGCATATGGGTCCAAAATGACGTTGCTTTTATCGAAAAGAATTCCTTTTTCCGGATCGTTTGGTCCATCAAAACGATATGCATATTCAAATGTATGCATTTTCAGACCATATACCAGAATAGAATAGGTGTCTCCAATTCGATATTCCTCTGGAATCGGAATTATCACAAATGGCTCACTTCCATGTGGATGATATAATAATAGCTCACAGCTTGTTGCACCATGAGAATTAATCGTAAAACTTACTCCGCTATCTGTCTGATAAGAGCCATTCATACGGTAAAAGCCGGGACGCACCATGTAACCGTTAATCTCTGTCATAGGACACAAGGCCAACCCAACCATTCCATTGAGGTCTCCCAAATCATAATTCTGCCAGTTATTCACTCTGCCCGATTTGTCGCCAAAATGACTTTTCATTGTAATTTACCTCTTACTTGCTAATTTTCTCAATTGCTTCGTTTATCTTTTATTCCTTACGCAGAATATCCACCAAATGACCGCTTGCACCTAACAAATCCATTCTCTCACACGTTGAGAGATGGTATTCCACATAAAGCCCAAACTCTTCCTCATCTAACGCATTTAGATACGGGCGTATATAGTTCGCCGCACCATCTGCTGCGATCACTTGTACACGCTTGAGCTCCAAGCTCTCATTTAAGCTTTCTATATCCTCCGTACGCACAAAGCTATACAATTCATTGGCTTTTTCTGTGCAATGGAACTTCTCATCAAGCATACCATTTTGCACGCCTTCTTTGATGTGCTTTTCTTTGATTGCATATGTTATCACACTGTATTCATTCATAATATATGCCACAAATATATAACCGCCAGGACGTACCACACGCTTCGCCTCAGACAATGCCTTTCGCTTTTCCTCACGCTCATGAAGGTGATACATCGGTCCAAATACCAGCACAGCGTCAAACGAATTATCCTCGAATCTTTTCAGCTTCATCGCATTCCCCTGATATGCCTTTACGCTGCTGCCCTTGGCTTTTAGTCTCGCAAGATTGTGTTTGACCAGCTCCACAGCAGTCACATCATAGCCTTCTTCTGCCAAAGGTACGCTATAGCGTCCGGTTGCGGCTCCGACATCCAGAATCTTAATTGCTGACTTCGGCTTGTCCTGTTCTATTTCCTCCAGATACTTATGAATGTATTTCATGGAGGTGATAAACTCTACCTGTCCATGTCTGGAATCTAAGCGTTTTTCCTCATTAAATTTATTGTAATATAACTCTAGTTCTGTCACCTTTTTAATTCCTTACTTCCGTTCCATACTTCCTTATATTATAGTATAGAAAGCCACATAATGGAATGAAAAAGTGCTAAATTATTTTATTTTTCCATACTTACTTGCTATTGTTGAACAGGCAAAAGTGTACTATAATAAAACAAATATTATTTTTGAAAGGAAGAAAATATTATGTATGACAGATGGTCACTAGACGTGCTCTATAAGGGTTTGGATGATCCAAAATTCCAAGAAGAGTACAATCAGCTCGATACATATATCGGCAAATTCAAAGCTCAAGCCGAGTCACTTGGCACCAAGGATGCACGCACAACTGCGAAGGAATGCTTAACCTTAAAAGAGGATTATCATAAAGCTCTCTATCGCTTGGTGAATTACTGTGCACTTCGCCAGAACGCAGATACCAACGATGGCGAGAGCGTATCCTACCTCGGACGCATCATCCAGAAGGATAGCGATATCACACCTTATGCAACCGCACTCAACAAGTATCTTGCCAATATTGAGAATCTTGATGAAGTCATCGGCGATGATGAAATGTTACAGGATTACTCTTATTATCTCCATGAAGCTCAAAAGTCAGCTAAGTATCTGCTTAACGAGGACGTAGAAACTGCACTCAGCTTGATGGATATCAGCGGTGGAAATGCGTGGAGCGACTTGCAGAGCTACCTTACCTCTTCGGTAAAGGTTGACTACAAGGGCGAGACAACCACACTTTCTGCAATCCGCAACATGGCATACGACCCGGATCCTGAGGTACGTAAGAGTGCTTACGAGGCTGAGATTGCAGCCTATGACAAAATCAAAGATGCGATTGCGTTTTCATTAAACAGCATCAAAATGCAGGATTTAAGTGAGTGCAAATTACGTGGACATGCAACTCCTCTCGACAAGGTATTGTTCAACTCTAAGATGCAGCGTGCAACACTCGACGCATTATTAGAAGCAATGAAGGAATACATGCCTTCCTTCCACAGCTATTTAAGAGCAAAGGCCGAAAGCTTAGGTCACAAGAATGGGCTTCCTTGGTACGACTTATTCGCACCAATGGGCAAGAGTGACAAGAAATACACAGTCGAAGAAGCCAAAGCATATCTTATGAACATTTTCGAGGCAGAAAATCCACGCTTAGCCACAATCGTAGACCGTGCCTTTGAAGAGAGCTGGATTGACTTCTTCCCTCGTGAGGGCAAGGTTGGCGGTGCTTTCTGTGCCGGCATAGAATCGGAAAAGGAATTCCGTGTGTTAACCAACTTCGATGGCTCTATGAGCGACATCGTGACTCTCGCTCACGAGCTTGGTCATGGCTACCATGATTTTATGATTTTTGATAACAGACCTCTCAACATGAACTACTCTATGCCAGTTGCAGAGACAGCTTCTACTTTCAACGAAAACATCGTTGTAAACTATGCAATTGCACACGCATCCTCTAACGAAGAGAAGCTTGCTCTTTTAGAGGGTCAGCTAAGCGACGTTACGCAGATTATCTGTGATATCTACTCCAGATTCTTATTTGAATCCAAGGTTGTAGAAAACCGCTCTGACAACTTCATGTTCGCAGATGAACTATGCAGCATGATGCTTGAGGCTCAGAAGGAAGCCTACGGCGATGGCCTTGACCACGACGTGCTTCACCCATATATGTGGGTATGCAAGGGCCACTACTATAGTGCGGGCCTCGGCTTCTACAATTTCCCATATGCATTCGGTGGTTTATTTGCTCGTGGATTGTACGAAAAATTCCGTCAGGAAGGACCTGCTTTCCTTGAAAAATACAACTACATGCTAAAAGAAACTCCTGTAAGAAGCGTGGAAGATGTTGCGAAGATTTGCGATATTGACCTGACCAGCAAGGATTTCTGGTTGATGAGCCTGCATTCATACGATGATGCAATCGCAGAATATAAACGCCTTGTAGCATCTGTGAAATAAAATTATATATAATAAGCCCCCACAGGATTATGTTGAAAAACCTCGTTCCTTCGTCCATCCCGGTTTTTAAACATAATCCTGTGGGGGCTATTTATTTTTTCATAATACGATAAGACGTTTATTTCACAGCCCTACCCATTTTCTCTACGAGAGCTTCCAGTTCCTCGCATACGCCCTTGGCATCTTCGTAGTTATTCGCCTTGAGTAAGGATTCAATACGCGTCTCCAGCTCTTTTTTCTTCTGCTCAAGCTCCAGATAATCCTTGCTGAAATGATTCTCATAAATCATTTTTCGGAAGGAGCGGATACGCATCTTGCGAATGGTTCTATCTTCTACAAAAAGAACATAATCCACACAATTTGCAATGGTATAGAAGTCATGGGACACCATAAGTACGGTTCCCTTGTAATCCGCAATTGCTTTCTCCAATGCAATTTGGGAATAGGTATCCAAGTGGCTGGTTGGCTCATCCAGAAGCAGCAGATTCGCATTGCCCACCGCAATCTTTGCAAGCTGCAAGAGGTTTTTCTCTCCACCAGATAAGACCTCGATTTTGTTACTTAGCATATCCACATCAAAGTAATAATCCTTCAGATATTCCGCTATCTGTGCATGAGTCTCAAACATCGGTCTTCCGTCCCGAAGCATCCCTTCCATCTCCTCATAGATGGTCTTGGATTCATCTAACATCTCTCCATGAATCTGTGATAAAAATCCAATCTCTGCCTCATCGCTTACAGCAATGAACGGACTATTATTCTTGTAAATGTCACGAAGCAAGGTTGTCTTGCCAGTACCGTTTGGACCAACGATAGCAACCTTTTCTCCTTCCTTTAATTCAAAACTTACGTTTTCAAGGAGAACTTCATCATAGGTGATGGTGTAGCCTTCTACCTGAAGAATCGTTTTTTCTGACTCTTGAATGTCTTTCTCCGCCTGCACAACCTCATCCAACTGTTTTGACCGAATCTCCGGCAGCACTATCTTCGGCTGTCGTAAGTTTACGAATGGCGCCTTGATTCGTCTGGCTTCCAAACGCTCCAGATAGGATACCCTCGCGTGCAGTGCTTTTCCTCTGGATGCACTTGTCACACGCGTTGCATTCGCACGAAGCTTCTCTACAATCTTCTCGTTACGCTCGATTTCCTCCTGCTCCTTTGCCACCTGCTCCTGCAATTCCACCTTCTTCGCCAGCAAAGAAAAATTATATTCAATGAAGCTTCCGTCAAACTCCTGCACATCACAGTCTTCCAGATGCAGAATCTTGTTAAAGCAGTTGTGAAGCAGATAACGATTATGGGTAATTGCAAGAATCGTACCCTTATATGAGTTAATCAAATCCCGTAAGCCATTCAAATTCTCAAAGTCCAAAAACACATCTGGCTCGTCCATAACAAGGATGGATGGACGGCGAAGAATCTGCTTGATTACCTGAAGCAGCTTGTACTCTCCTCCGCTTGTGGCAGACAATTGTAATTCTTCGAGATTCTGCAAGCCTGCTACCTTCAATTCCTTACGGATATTGGTCTCGAAATTATCCGCATCCATCGCCATGGATTCATCCAGAATCTCCTGATAACGTTCCATCAGCGCGTCCATATCCTCTACGGTTTCCATATCCTTGCAGACATTCTCCATATCCTGCTGAAGCTTCACAAAATCCTCTGCCAGAAACTCAAATACCGTCATCGCCTGCTCTTTTTCGCTCCTGTCAAACTGACTCGTGTAGCCGTATCGACCCGCTATTTCACGTGTGATTTTTCCATCATACATATACTTATCATCATTTAGTAAGATATCCACAAGCGTGGTTTTTCCGGTTCCATTGCTACCAATCAACACGCAGTGCTGTCCGTCTTCGATAGTAAATGATATATCTTTGTACAAGTCCTTTTCCGGAAACGAGTAGGACAGTTTTTCCACTTTAATCATTATTACACTCCCTCTGGAATGCCAGTCTTGGCTCCCCATCCTCCAAATAAATAGTTCCACAATGCTTAAACCCATTCTTCTTAAGCATATTTTGCATCACATAATTATCCTTATGCGTATCAATCTTCACATTTTGCGACTGTGCACATGCCCACTGCATGCAAAACGAGCCAGCGCCCTTTACCGTACCGGCAGAAGCAATACGATGCACCACAGAATAGTCTTCATCGTTGAGCCACTGTCCCTCGTAAATCCTTGCATATGTCGGGTCCTCTTCCTGTGCAAAGTAAAATACTGCTGCAATCTCCTCACCCTCCACACAGACATGACTTTTTCCAGCAAGGATATCTGCCTCCACCTGCTCGCGAGATGGCTTATTGTTCCCCCATTGCGTTGGATTATCATGCTCTGCCATGAATTTTCTCGCATACGCATAGATTTCCATAACTGTATCTAGTTCGTCGATTCGTGTTTTTCTGATTTCCATTCTGTCTCCTAAGCTCTTCTATGCTGTTATCTCCAATAGAATACCATAATTTCCACAAAAAAGAAACCTGCTAACATCTCTGCCGGCAGGCTTCTCTACTAGGAAGTATTATTTAGAAAACACTACCTGTCTGCTTTTTCAATCGTCACAGGCTCGATTACTCCACACGCAATCTTCATTCCGGAGTCTCCCGACGGCTGTGTGGTGAAATCATCGCGCTTGTCATGTACAATCACGGTTTTTCCCAGCACATCCTCTAACTGAAAGCGATTCGTCACAAAAACCGTCAATGCATATCCATCGTTTTCAAATAGCGGCGGCATGTCGCCCGCATGGTATGGATGTCCGCAGTGATTCGGATTAAAGTGTGTCATCGCATTTGCAAATGCGTCTTCTTCCGTGCCCGTACACGTCGTACCTTCGTGGATGTGCAACGCAAATATTCCTTTTTCACATTCCCCCTCTTTCGTTGGCAGGTTCATCACCTCTGTCACAATCAGTACACCCTGCGGTGCCTGGTAAAACTGTGCAACGCCTTTGATGTCGGAATGCTCCCTGTCCCCGCGGATATAAGCCACCGCAGCCGGTGTTTCCGAGAAAATCTTCCATAGAAGCTCTAATTGCGTAAAATACATTTTGTTATTTGGCATAATAGTCATCCTTTTTCTATATGTTATCACTATATGCATCCCCTGAAAAAAGTGCACCTCTTCCAGCAATGAATTTCCTCAAAATAACATATACTACTTATAAAAAAAGAAATAGGAGTTATATTATGAGTCAAAGAACACGTTGCCTCCTTCGTTACCTGTTTGTGGTAGTACTGGGTAGCGCATTGCATTTTGTTTATGAATTATCTGGCGAAAATCTCATCGTAGGATTATTTGCGCCTGTCAACGAATCGGTTTGGGAACATTTAAAGCTCATCTTTTTCCCAATGCTGATTTTAACCCTCTGGGATGTGGGTACAAATCGTGGAGATTGTGCTACGTTTCTTCCTGCGCGAACCACTGGCATCTTGCTGGGAATGACATTCATTGTAGTCACCTTCTATACCATCACCGGTATCCTTGGCACAAATATAGATTGGATTAATATTTTAATCTATTTTCTCGCGGTTGCCTTTGCTTTTTGGACTGAAATGAGATTGTATAGAACCTGCGAATGTCCAAACAACACAATTTCCATCCTCATACTAATCATATTCGTTATTCTATTTGTTGTGTTTACATTGGCACCACCTGCAATTGGTATATTTATTCCTCCTGTCGGATAAATATAAGAATGGCAAAAAATAACGTGATTATAGAAATAATTTGTGATGTAGAAAATTCCATGAAAAAGCCACGATACTCATCACCTCTTAAAAACTCCAATAAGAACCTTCCAATGGCATATATGCTCGAGTATATACCTAACATTTTATATCCAGAACATCCTTTATACGAAAGGATTACCAAAAAGATGAATAGAACAAATTCCATAGTTGCTTCAAATAATTGCACCGGCAATAATGGTACCCCATTTGGCGCAATATCAGAATGCTCAAATATAACCCCTATTGGACAATTTCCTGCTTCTTTTCCATAACAACATCCCATGCAAAAGCATCCTATCCTTCCGAAACCATGTATCAAAGGAAATACAGGCAATAAAACCTGTGCAATCACATCAAATGCAACCTTAGCGCATTTACAATAAATAAATACGCCTAAAATACAGCCATAAAAGCCACCATAAAAAACGAAGCCACCCAATAAATAATTGTTAATAAACAAGCCTGGGTCCGAAAACAACATAGGAATATCACGGACAAAATTCGGAAAAATCGTTATAACATAAAGAAGCTTTGCTCCAACTACCGCACCAATCATTCCATACAAAAAAGACAATTCTATATCTGCCGAATATTCTTTGCATCGTTTTTCCCTGATTTTGAAAAAGAGTACCGCCAACAACACTCCTACCATTGTCGCAACCCCATACATTGGAATTGTTCTCCCAAAAATATTAATATACGGAAACATTTTCTTACCTCAAAAAAAGTACGCTACGGAAAACCGTAACGCACTTTGTGATACTGTTTTATTAAATTACTACATTCCCATTCCAATAGCAGCAAACACACCAGCGCATGCCACACATGCAACGAAGACTATAGCACCACCAATCAATCCAATTAACGAAAGAACAAATCCAGCTGTTCTAACACCGCCTTCAAAACCTGCTTTCTTAGAATTACCAGCCAAAATTAAGCCAACAACACCTAAAACAACCGAAACGAGTGATGAAACGCCAAACCACCAACAAACTACAGCAACAATACCAAGCACTAAACTTCCTATCGCCGCACCTTTTCCAGGAACTTTGTTTTCTTCCATGATAACTATCCTCCTTAACTTCAATGGTATATATACCATTTTCATATATTTTACCCGATACTTCGACACAAGTCAACAAGTTTTTCATTAATAACTTATCAAAATTCACTAAATTTCCTTATCTAATTCCAACAACTGATACAAGGTCGGAACAACTGCAAACTCCTGCATCATTGCCCGCACTTCTGTCAACATATTGTCCCTGACCTTTTTCGGAATAATCGGTCTTCGCACGGCTCGAATCAGAATGTTCTTCGGCGTGTGGTCAAAGTCGATGAATTCCAGAAGCTGTGTCTTGTATCCACAATACTCTAGAAGATTTCCTCGGATTGCATCCGTTGCCAGCGCAGAGAATCTCTCCTTGATAATGCCATAACGAGACATGATGGTCATATGCTCTGGTTTCATCTGCTTGTTGAGTTCATGCTGGCAGCAAGGCACCGAAAATATCATTTTCGCATTCCACCGGATAGCATTATACAACGCATAATCTGTCGCTGTATCGCACGCATGCAGGGTGATTACCATATCTACATCAAATGGTGCCACAAAACCATTGACATCTCCCACCTCGAATCTCAAGTTCTGGTAATTGTACTTTTGCGCAGCCTCGTTGCACTTTCGGATGACATCTTCCTTTAAGTCCAGCCCAATCATGTTCACCTTGATGTGCATAACCTCAGTCAGATAATAATACACAACAAAAGTCAGATATGACTTTCCACAACCAAAATCGATGACATTCAGTTCTTCCACTTTTAACTCAGAGACTTCATCATCAATAATTTCGATAAAACGGTTAATCTGCTTGTATTTGTCATACATGGCATTTACAACTTTTCCATCCTTGGTAAATACGCCCATGTCCACCAGTGGTGCAATATTCATGCCTTCTTCCAGGATATAATTCTTCTTACGATTATGCCCCTCTGCTTTTGCGGAAAGCTTGACCGCGTCACTCGCAGTCTTTTTTACCTTGTAATTGCAGCTTCCCTTCTTGGAAATCAGGATAATATGCTCCTCTGTCGCAGACATACCATTCACCTGTCTATAATGTCCCTGGGTTAATTCCACACACCGTTCCAACAAATTCTCTAGGGCTACATTTTCATGAAACACCTGCTTTTCTGTATACTTGGCAATCTGGTAGTTTTTCCCTTTATTCTCAATGACAATCTTCTTATATTCCTCGGATTTATTTGCCGGATTGCTGATGATGATTTTCTGAATCTTCGCTTTCAGCATTATTTCGAGGTATTGATGCAGTTCGGTCATTCTAAAACACTCCTTTTTCAACAGATTCGCTGTCTCTTGTATTATAGCAAAGTAAGTCATTTTTGCCAATGATGGTCAGAATAGAACAAAGAATCTCGCTTGCGAGATTCTCCGCGCCCGAGCGGTATTGCGCAGCA